>SPAX01000065.1 GCA_005239475.1 Nitrospira sp.
GGTCGCGGCATCGCTGGATAGGTTTCCCCATCCCCCCTCCAAGGCAGGCAGGGGGATCAGTGTGAACTCCTGCTTCATGATCTGATCGAGATCCGACCAGCGATCCCCGGATAATTCCATAGCTAAGCCTTCATTGAGCCAGGTTGGGATGGCGCTGCCAGTGGGACCGAGTTGGTCGTGCAAGAGGGCATGGACGAACTCGTGCCGTAGCACGCGTGTGAGCCAGGCACGGTCTGCCAAGGCGTCCTGCGCAGGAACCTGGATGCGTCCAAGCACGGGATCGAAGAGCCCATCGGCCCAGGCCGGACTGCCGGTCGCGCTTTGGAACGTGGATTTGGCTTGTAGGACGACGACGATGGTCTTCGATGGAAAGTGCCCAAATTTTTGGCCGATCTCGCGATAGGCCTCCTCAAGAATCTCCAACACCGCGGTCCAGGTTGCCTGATCGGCTTCCCCGTCGAATTTCACGGTAAAGTGTGCGATGTCCCGGCTGGTGAGCCGCGCTTCGCTCTTTTCGGTTCCGCGGACTTTGGCCGTGACGGTGCGCAGATAGGATTGCACGGCGGGGTCATTGCCCGCGCGGGCGGTGGCTTGATCGAGATGGAGAACCGCTTCGCCGAACTGATCCCGTTCCTGAAAGAGATCGGCCAGCGCCAGATGGGGGAAGGGCTCGTTTGGAGCCAGGGCGACCAGCTTCTCCAGATAGTCCTGCGTCATGGCTGGATCGCGCAGTTCCCAGAAGGCATGGGCGAGGTTGAGATGAATGGTCGGGTTATGGGCGTCCAACGACGATGCCTTCTTGAAGGCATATACCGAGGCTGTGGTGCCGCCGATTTTCTCGAGTTGAATGCCGAGATTATTCCATAGCACGGCAGCGTAAAGACGGGTCTTGGCCCCCGATGACACACTGGCCGGAAGATTGGCCAGTTTAGTTTCTGCTGCTTTGACGTTTCCTTTTTCGATCTCGTCGCGGATCGTCTCCAATAGTTCGTGATGCGTCGTTTCCGGGACCACGCTAGAATCGATCAGGCGAGTCTGTTTAGGCTCCAGTTCCGTTGGGCCATCATGACGCGGCTCTGGCGGCACGTCCCGTGAGTCTTCCACAATGGCATTGGGCTGACCTGGTGGTGGCGTGGGCAGATAGGTCGGTTTGAACCAGGCTTGATAGACGATGAACAGCCCGATCAGGCAGGCGATGGGATACAATACGTGAGAAATGTTGCGACGGTACATAAGCGCCTTATTCGAATGAATCTCAATGTAGCACCTTAGGGAGGCGCCACAAAGGAATGTCAGAAAACTGACAAGGCGAGCAGGTTGCGTGAAAACACGCAAGACTGGTTCATCTGGTTTGTTTTGTTCATCTGGTTTGTCTGGTTCAACCAAACAAACCAAACAGACCAAATAAACAAGAGAAACCAGCCGGTTCTCGCGCGTCACGCGCCACGGTCTGTGGCGCTGTCGTGCTCGTTGAGGAGGGGCGGAGGCTGTGATACGATCCCCCACTGTGATACGGCGCTCTTCCGAGCCCAACCCCCCTGAACAGTTTCAGCAATGGCTGGACCGTGTCGCGCGTCCGATCGAATTTGCGACTCGCGATGCCTTCGCACATCTGCCCACCGTCAAGAATCTGAATCGTTTTGTCTCCTCACAGGTGATGCAGGCTCTGTCAACACGCGTCTATCCACGGGCCATTGAAGCGGCGTTGCTCCAGCTGCGTGAGCTGTTTCTTGAAGACCAGCAGCGGCTCCCGGCAGAGGATCAGCAACGCCGGCTGCAGGAAGCCACGATCATTCTCGGGGTCTTGCGCAAGGCCGTTTGCGATTCGGCCCAGGCGTGGCATGAACCAGAGCCTGTCGGGGTGCGTGAGCCTGGCCTGAGTGAAACACCTTCGCGGCCTTGGTGGGAACAGCCCATCCGTTTCGCGAAGGGAGTCGGCCCGAAGCGCACATCGTTGCTCCAACGGTTCGGGATCGAGACGGTTGAAGATGCCCTGTGGACCGTGCCTTGGCGCTATGAGGATCGCTCGACCATGACCCCGATCGGACAACTCGTGCCGGGTGTGCAGGCCTCGATCTGCGGCACGATCGTCCGAAGCGAGGCGAAGCGCGCCCGCAGTCGTCGCCTCGCCATCCTCGACATTGTGGTTGAGGATTCAACCGGGCACCTCCAGGCGGTATTTTTCAATCAGCCGTTCCTCGAGCCACTCTTTACCGTCGGGACGAGCGTCATGCTGACCGGGCGGGTGGTGGCCGGTGCGCAGGGGTGGCTCGATACGAGGATGGAGGTTGCGCAATACGAAGTGGTGGGTGCGGAGTCCGAGGCGTCGCTGCATGTGGGGCGGATTGTTCCCGTGTACCACGAAACCAAGGGGTGGACCTCTCGACAGATGCGTGTGCTCATGAAAAGCCTGCTGGACACGCATGTCGTCGAAGCGCAGGAGGTGTTGCCGGTTCCGCTTCGCGCCCGCTATCGATTGCTGCCTATTCAACAAGCGATTCAAGAGGTGCATTTTCCTCAGCTAGGGACGGATGGAGGACAGCTCGATCGGGGCCTCACGCTAGCGCATCGGCGCTTGGCGTTCGAAGAGCTGTTTGTGCTTCAACTCGCATTGGCCTCGCGGCAACGAGTTATGAAGGAAGAGGTTAAACAGGTGTTGTTCAATTCGAAGACGCCGCTCCTCGGCAAGCTGGATCGGGCGCTGCCTTTTCAGTTGACCGAAGCGCAAGAGCGGGTGTCTCGCGAGATTCTGTCGGATATGACGTCGCGCAAACCGATGAATCGCCTGGTGCAGGGCGATGTTGGCTCCGGCAAAACCATCGTGGCGGTGCAGGCGATGGTGTTGGCCTGTGGATCGGGCTACCAGGCGGCACTGATGGCGCCGACGGAAATTCTCGCCGAGCAGCACTATCGGACGATGAAGGGACTGTTGGAACCGCTCGGGCTCTCCGTGGTGCTCGTGAGTGGTGGTGGCCGTGCGGCAGCGCGTAAGGCTGTTCGCGAGCAGGTGGCCTCCGGGACCGCGCAGGTCGTGATCGGGACCCATGCGGTCATCCAGCAAGGCGTCACCTTTGCGAAACTTGGACTGGCAGTGGTGGATGAGCAACATCGATTCGGCGTGCTCCAACGGAAGACGCTCATTGAGAAGGGGTATAAGCCCGACGTGCTGGTGCTGACCGCGACACCGATTCCACGCACGCTGGCCATGACGGTGTATGGGGATTTGGATGTCTCGGTGATCGACCAGATGCCGCCGGGGCGAAAGCCGGTACGGACGTTTCTCATGAGCGACAGGCAACGGGGGCGGGCCTACCAGATTCTACGCGATGAACTGCGGAGCGGCCGTCAGGCCTATGTAGTGTATCCGCTCGTCGAAGAGTCGGAGAAGACCGATCTGCAGGCGGCCATGCAAGGCGCAGAGCAGCTGCAAGCGGACGAGTTGGCCGAGTTTCGCGTCGGGCTGTTGCACGGCCGCATGAAGTCGGAAGAGAAAGAGCGGGTCATGACATCGTATAAGAAAGGGGAGATCCAGGTACTGGTTTCGACGACGGTGGTGGAGGTCGGGGTCGATGTGCCCAATGCTACGGTCATGATGATCGAGCATGCTGAGCGGTTCGGCCTGGCGCAGTTGCACCAATTGCGCGGGCGGGTAGGGCGAAGCGGGCACCAGTCCTATTGTCTGCTGATGGCCTCGGGGGTATGGGGGGGCAAGGGGGTAACGGGGCAAGGGGGTACTGGTACCCCTCTATCCCCCTATGCCTCTACCCCGTATCCCCCATCGGCGGCCCGGGAGCGGCTCGATGCGCTCGTGCGATCGACCGACGGGTTTGTGATAGCCGAGGAGGATCTCCGCATTCGCGGGCCCGGCGAGTTTTTTGGGTTCCGGCAGTGGGGCATACCGGAGTTTCGCGTCGCGAACCTGGTGCGGGATGCCGATATGCTTCAGCAGGCACGGCAGGAGGCCTTTGCGCTGTTGAAGCAGGACCCGCAGCTGAAGGCGCCGGTACACCGTGCCTTGCGAGAAACGATGCTGCGGCGGTGGGAAACGAAGTTGGATCTAGGATCGGTGAGCTAACAATAGGCGAGAGGCACGGGGCGAAAGGCTAGAGATGAGAAGAGACTTCCTCCTGCCCTTGCTGCTCGCCTCTAGCCCCTAGCCAGAGGGTTAAGTGGGATTACTGCAACAGTTGAAACATGACTTGAAGGTGGGGTTGGCGACGTTGCGCCTAGGCACGGCGCAGGCGGCGAACCGTGCGTTGGAAGAAACGGAACTGCTGCGGATCCGGCTCGAAATCCGCAAGCTCGACCAGCAATTGGGCGAGTTGTATCGGGATGTCGGCGAGCGAGCGGTTAGCCTGGGCGAGGTGGGCGAACCGGTTGAGCGTGTCCTGTATGACGCGGAAATCGGTCGACTCGTCAAAGAGATCCAAGAACTCAAAGACGCACGCGACAAGCTTGAATCGGAGATGACGGAGGTTCGGACCGACGTATGAACGATTCGGCACGCACAATGCGTCTCGCCGGCATAGATATCGGCACGCTCACCTGCCGGTTGCTGATTGCTGATTTGCCGCATGGGGGGAGACTGAAAGAAGTACGATCTGAGCGACAAATTCTCCGGCTGGGCGCGGGCGTCGATCAGACCAAGCAGCTGAGCGTTGTTGCGATGGATCGGGTGCTGCAGTGCCTTAGGGAGTGGCGGGAGATGATCGATGTTTCTCACGTCGATGCGACGGCTGCCGTTGCGACGAGCGCGGTTCGTGACGCGGAGAATCGTGATGAGTTTCTCGATCGCGTGAAGCGCGAAGTTGGCTTCGAGGTCGAACTGATCTCAGGAGAAGAAGAAGCTAGGCGGACTATGCTGGGCATTCGTTCCGGCTTGCCCCCTGGCGTGACCGACGTGCTGGCCCTCGACATCGGCGGCGGCAGCACCGAGTTCATCCTGGATCGCCCAGGCCAGAAACCGGTCGTGCGCTCGATCGATATCGGAGTGGTTCGGCTCTGTGAACGGCACCTACACCACGACCCTCCGACCGATGGAGAAGTGCAACAGGCGCGCGAGTGGGTCGCGCGAGAAACGAAAGCAGCCATTGCCGATATGGGCAACTATCAAACAGCATCCTTCGTCGGCACAGCTGGAACCATCACCAGCCTTGCCGCGATGGCCCAGAAACTTCCCGCCTATGAGCCAGCCAGAATTCATAACTATCAGTTGCGACTCAGCACGATTCAAACACTTGAGCAGACACTTCTCAGTCGCAACAAAGTCGACCGCGTCGGTCTGCCTGGNNTNGAAAANGGCCGCGAAGAGGTCATAGCCGCCGGCGCGATCATNATTCGCACGATCATGGAGACGTTGGGCATGACCAGCGTCCTTGTGAGTGATCTAGGATTGAGAGATGGAGTGCTGATTGATTTGGCGAAGCGAATTCGATCAGTGATAGGCCCCGACAGTGACAACCAGTAAGAAAGTATGATCGCAAGACTTGACCCGCAGCATTGGTTCAATCCTCACGCTTCATAGAACGGGAGAGCACTGATGAGGAGCTTTAAGCATGTATGGTTTGCAAATCTTGCAGTGCAAATTGTAGCGGCGATTCTGTCTTTGCTGTCGGTTGGCATTGCAGCCGCCGAGATGCGGACGATCAACGCCACCGGAGAGTATAGGATGGGCGACAACGACACGCGGGCCGATGCCAAACGGCTGGCATTGCTGGACGCGAAGCGACTCGCCCTGGAGCAAGCGGGTACGTATATCGAGAGCATCACTCAGGTGAAAAACTTCGAGTTGAGCAACGAGGAAATCCATGCCTACACGGCTGGGATTGTTGAGGTAGTTGAGCAGACGACCACAGACTCCATGGAGGGGAGCACACATGTCCTCCGTGTAGATGTGACGGCCAGAATTGATGCGGATGATGTGACGCGTCAGATTGATGCGTTGCGACAGAGCCGTATTGCAAGAGCCGAGCTAAATCTCGCAAGGGAAGAATCCGAACGGCTGCGTCAGGAGTTGGGGGCGAAAACTCGAGAACTTGCGGCACTCAAATCGAAACCAGAAATCGAAGCCATAAGACAACAGCGCCAATCTGTGATGACATCGACCGATGTGAAAGAGTTACTCTCACGTGCTTTCGCGTATTTTGTGAAGTCTCAAGACGAATTTGCCGCTGGAAGTGATTCCTTTAAAGAAGATCAAACACGGGCCAGAATCCTAACAGAGCAGGCCTTGAGGCTAGGCAATTCTAGTGTTGGAGGCCGCTTCCTCATGGGGCTTATCCTCTATCAGGAAGGAAAACATGCCGATGCAGTGCGCGAGTATAGGCTGGCGCTTGGTCTCAGTCCCGATATTAGGCCAGACATAGCCGTCATGCTCCACATCTCAATTGGCAATGCCCTTTTCGCCACAGGTGACATGGGAGCAGCAATCACCGAGTTTCTCACTGCGTTGGATCTGGATACTGACCATGATTTTGGACGCAATGGTTTTGTGGGAGCGCTTCTGGCGATGGGAGACTTTGATTTAGCTGTCAAAGAAGAAGCCAAAAGCAAGCACTTCGTTTCCTTGGTGGTTTCAGGAAAGGTTAATGAACATGAAATCAGGGCCCTTCTGGTTCCGAGGCAAGTAGAATTCCAGTCGCCCAATGCAATATCCAGATTAAACGAACTGGTTAGGGTTTACGAAAGGACTCTCCGCGGAGACCCGCGTGATATCTTCACTCGGTATCTCCTGGCAAACGCCTTCCTTCACAAGAAAGATCTTGATCGAGCCATGCAAGAGTTTCAGGCCGTGCTTCGATCCTTTCCAAACCATATCGCCGCTCGTATGGGCGTTGGTGTTGTTCAAATGGCTAACGGTGATCTCAAGGGCGCACGCGCCGAGTTTGAGACGGCCCTTGCTCTTAAGCCAGATGTTGCCGAAGTCCATGCGTTACTGGGAGAGACACTACAAGCGTCCGGTGACCTGGAAGGGGCTATTTCAAAGTTTCGTCAGGCACTTCGCATTGAACCCGACAATCGTAGTGCGCTTGTGGGAATCATAGGGGGATTAGCCCGCCTCGGAGATTGGAAAGGAGCAGTACCTTTTGGTCGAAGACTGGCCCTCCTTGACCCGGGTAACCCCAATTACCACAGTCTGCTGGGGGTGGCCCTGCATGGAGATCAGGACTGGTTTGCAGCAGCAGGAGAATTTCGCGAGGCGCTCCGTCTGGAACCCAATAATGCCGAGGCTCATGATGGGCTTGGGCGAGCGCTGACAGCTATCGGGGACTTAGACGCTGCTGTCGCAGCGCATAAGTCGGCAGTGAGATTGAGCCCGGGCACTCCACGCTTTCATTTTAACTTTGCAGTGGCTTTCGGCAAAGCAAAGCGCTATCGGGAGTCGGCGACCGAATTGCGTGAGTACTTGCGATTGGTACGACCGTCACCGGAAACTGTGGGTGACATTGAGGCGGCAAAATATCTCCTCGACAAAGCAGAGAAACTCGGGGCCTCGGAACGGCGATCCTCACCTGGTTGTGCCACCTCAGTGGACGCGAGAAGTAATAACTATGCTCAGGCTTATGTTCCCATGGATGCCGCAATGATACCTCTCATGGGGTCACCGTTAGTTTTGGTAGTAAGGGGATGGCTAAAGAGAGCAGCCGCAGGGAAGACTTCCAAACATTCAAGAAGAGAATCTTCACATTGACCGTCTAGCATTGAAGCCTGCGTAGTGACTTATGGGAGCTGGTCGCCTTGTTAGGCTCTCTCGTAGCAATAGTCTTGGTGCTTCGTATCCGATTTCGCTCAGTTTAGGCGCCGTATAGCTCATCGTAAAACTCCACCTCGAGATCGAGATCGGCGTCAAGCACACCGGCAATGTTTCGAAGGGTCTTGGACACCTTGCTGAGCTGAGATCCGAGGCAGGAAAGATTGAAGTGTCGTAGCTCATCCGGAAACGGGAACGCTCCTGTCTTGTTCATGGGATAACGAAATAGGTCCGATGAGGGATCCAGCCGCGCAAGCTCTTCGATAACTTCCTCTATTTCGCGGCGATCCCCCGAGCCGACCGCAACCGAGCGCTCTCGTAACACGGGCTTACACTCGCCCCATAGTGTGTCGAGACGATGGTGTGTGGGCGGTGCGGTCGGTTTATGGCGCAAGCGCTGGCCGATGAGGACGATGTACTTCAGCCTCAGCTCAAGGTGCTGGCGATAGAGGAACACAACGGGATAGATAAGCGCATTCCGCTCCCCAAGTGTCAGTGTCTCGGTCTTTGCGATCAGTAGCTCGGCTGCAAGTCGGTAACCATCAGCATACAGCCACCAGCCGTCTCCCCTGTTGTGCACGTACACATCATGAGATGGATCCTCTCCAGGTTCGAAGAGTGACTTCCGTGATGGCGTCTTCTTCCGCATCGCTTCGTCCTTGCCCCAATCTTCGGCCTACCTACTGCCTCTTCTTCCAACAGGATGGCAGGACGCGGTGATGAAGTCCATGGGGAGAAAGTTTACTACGATGACCAATCCTTAACTAGCATTTCATGCCCCATCCTTCGAGATGGGCTGGAAGAAAAAACGGGGACATCCTACTTTTCCGAACTGAGCAATCCCACCTGGTTCATTGACTGAGCGTTCAGTCCGATCATTCTTCCTCATCCTCTCCTAAGCAGGGTGACCAGATTGCCCTTCACTGCGCGCGTCCAACGAGGGCTGTCTGATTCTTTGCTGCCTCTCTCTAAGGGAGTGGCCAAGGCTGCCCTCAGCTGCGCGCATCAATGATCCTTCCAAGCTCGCTTGCTTTCCCTCTCTTGGAAGGGCACCCATGTTGGTCTACGTGCGGCCGTCGAACGAGGCCCTTCTCAGGGCGCGCGTTCCGGGAGCACAGGATCAACGTGGGTGTCCTTCCAATCCCTTTCATCGTGCGCGTTCTGCGAGCAAGGAGGGCAACTGGCCGCTCCCTCTTCATCCTTCTGAGGCCGCGCGTTGCGCGAGCACAAAGGGCAGTCTGGTTGCTCTGCTTTCCCCGTGCTTTCGGGGCTCCTCCCGCTTTTTCAATAATAAGACTTTGAAGTCGATGAGACCGAACCAGACGGGATTTGCCACATCGTGCAGGGAAGAAACCTAAGCTTTCTCTTTTGCATGCCATTGACTATAATGGGCCATCTGGAGCGATGGTTTGATGAGCACGATTCACAAACAGCTTGTGACTGACGAAGAGGGGCGCCCCGTCGGGGTCTTAATTCCCTATGAGGAGTGGCTGCGCATCGAACAACAGTTGGGGGGCGCAGTTGCGGCCAATGGGATAGAGCAGCTTCGGCGTCATGAAGGCGTGATCCGCTTGTCGGAAGACCCGGTAGCCTACCAACGTCGCTTGCGCGATGAATGGGCGTGATAGTGGCCCGCTTTGTTCTCGATACCAATATCATTCTTTATTTCCTCGGTGGTCGTCTCGCCGATCCCTTTCCCGCCGGAGCATATGCCATCTCGGTAATCTCGGAGCTGGAGCTTCTGGCTTATCCTGGCCTGGTTTCCTCAGAGGAGCAGCGTATTCGAGATTTCCTGACGGACGTTCCTATCACCGACCTAACCCAGTCCGTCAAGCACCATGCCGTGAATCTTCGGAAGCGATTCGGGCTGAAACTTCCTGACGCCATTGTCGCTGCAACAGCGCTGGCTCTGGAGGCGATCTTGCTCACCAACGATCAACGATTGCTCGTGTTGAGCGACGTCCCCACCCAGGCGCTTCGTGTGAAGCCGCAATCCTGAAATAGCTCATTTTGAGAGTGGAATTGTGGAGAAATAAACGGGGACATTCTACTTTTCCGAACTGAGCAATCCCACCTGATGCATTGACCGAGCGTTTAGTTCGATGATTCTTCCCTATCCTCTTCTCAGCAGGGTGACCAGATTGCCCTTCACTGCGCGCGTCCAACGAGCACAGCTTCATCGTGCGTGTTGCGCGAGCACAAAGGGCGGTCTGGTTGCCCTGCTTTCCCCGTGCTTTCGGGGCTCCGCCTAATTTTTCGATTAACAATATGTTGAACGATTGGCCTGTCAAGAAGTAGGGATCTATTTTCCTGAGAATCTGGTACCCAGATGTTTGCCGGTTCAGGTTCCTAGAAGGGGATTCGGATTCCCATTTGGAATTCATTCGGAACCATGCTTTGGCCCTGCAGACCGCCGACATTCAGGTTTTGTTGAGGCTGCAAATTCGGTGCAAACGTACGGTCGAGTTCGGAGTTGTAGCCGGCACCAAAGCCTGCGCCGATATACGGAAGAAACGTCATATTCCCAGTAAAGTAGCGTCCACTGAGTGACGGTACATCGCGGAACGGTGAGCCGGCAGAAGGTGTGACGGGCGTTCTGGCAGCGTCAATTCCGGCATTTTCTTGTAGCGAGAAGTTTCCGGTGCTGTTGCCTACGAGAGTATGGGAAGCCAGTGCTCTGTCAGAGTACGTCACTGCCAACGCAACAGTCAGAGAAATAATCCCCAGAATGTTCATGACTCGCACCTCCCGAATGGCCATGATTCATGATGTTTCCCAGGATCACCAGGGAATATACAAAGCTTCAGCATAAAACTCACCTTTAACTTAGAGTAATAACGATTTTGCTGAGTTCAAGTGTCCGGCGACGGGTTTATCTGGGCAATTCCCTTGTGTCCGATGTGAGACGATCGGAACTAAAATATCACGAGGACTGTTGCGGAAAGCTAATCGGCCCTGCTACCGCTGCGAGTACCACCGATAGCCTTTGTTCTCCGAGAAGTTGGCTTTTGGGGCCCCGCCAGGTTTTTCGAGTAACAAGACTTTGAAGTCGAGGAGGCCGAACCAGGCAGGATCTGCCACGTCGTGGTAGTGGCAGCCGTGGAGTTTTGGGAGCATGTCGCCCAGGGCCTGCTGCAATTCCTTTTCCGTGTAAGCGCGCACGATAAACGGCTTGTTCATGGCCTGGCAGAACCGCTGAATGGTATAGGCCGCGCCGGTGCAGAGCACTTTGGTGTCCGGTTTGATGGCGAGGAATTGGGGCAGCGAGAGATAGCGTTCTTGAAAGCCCAGCCAGCGGATCGCCTGCCGCAGGTGGTTGTACTGGACTTCGTACTCTGTGTGGCCCGGCAGTTTGACCGGCGCCGGCCAGCCTTCTTCGATCCCGAATTCAGTGAGAAAGGCCCTGCCGCCAGGTTTCAACACCCGCCACAGTTCTGCCACGAATCGAAAGGGGCCGAGGTTGAAGATCACGTCTTCCGGCAGGTCCGTGCCCAGCGGCAGCCGCACGCGTCTGATCCAATCCAATGCTTCCTGATGCTGCGGCCTGTCGCCTGTTCCTTCCTGGAGTTCTTTCCTGCTCAACTTCACCGGGGTCATGTCGGCCATGTTCTCGTTGTCGATGACGAGGTCGACGGAGTGGTCTTTAAAGGGCAGCCATTCGCCGTTGGCGCGGGTGCCGATGCCGCTCCAGCCTCCGGCCTTGGCGCGGCTGACTTGTAGCGTGAGGAAGGGTTGTGTGATGTCGAGGGAGATGTACCGGATGGTCTGTTTTTCAAACGGCAAGAGTTCCTTGCCCAACTCACGGGCGAGGTATCCGAGTCCGCCGCCCACTTCCAGGATTACGTGGGGTTTGGGCGTGAACCAGCCCAGCTTCCGCAACTGCCGCATGAGCAGCCGGCCGTAGGTCAAGCCGTTGAGCGTGTCGTTCGGCTCCCGGAAGAGATGCGAGACAGTGGTTTCGATCAGGTCGAAGTGGCCGTCGTCTCCACCGCTGTCGGTCAGTTCGTGGTGATGAAAGCCTTCTAGATGCTCTTCCCCCTCGAACCCTTCCTGTCCTGACCAGCCTTCCCGAATTTGTTGAAGGAGCAGATCCCACTTGGCCTTGTGGCGGTGGCCACCCGGGGGCTCTGTGCCGAAGTAGCACAGCGAGTAGGCGGGCAGGGCCCAATGTGCCAAATGCCATTGCCCCGGCTGTCCGTCCGGTCCGCAGACCTTCGTCCCGTACTTCTCCACCAGCGCCCCGACCGTGGTGTGGCCGTCCATCGCCTGTAACATCTCCAGGCCTGTGCGATTCAGTCGTATGATCGGCAGGTTGTCATCGAGGGGGGCGAACCACCATTCGTCTTCGTTGGGTTGATAGGCGACGAGGTCGGGGATGTGCCAGGCCAGTCGGCTGAGCGTCTCTCCGGTGAGGTTGAGCGGTTCGTGCGTGGCGACAGCTGGTTTCATGATCGACGTGATCAGTTAGCCCGGATTATTCATGAATGTCGTCGCGAGGCGTTCGAGACCGAAGCACGCCGGGGCTTCTCGCAAGTAAGGCCGACGTAGGCGAACGCTCAGTCCGTCGAGGAGGACGAACGAGAAAAGCCTCGCCGAGCGAGAGGATCGGACGACGTAGCAGGTATTCATGAATAGTCCGGGGTAGCGGGCCGCAGCCTACACGACGGGCTGGGTTTCTCGCAAGGCCTGAAGGGACGTGAATCGTCGTTCGTTTCTCGTGAATCGCGCGAGGCATGCGAGACGAGCGGGATGTGGAAGACCAGCGAGACTGATCGGAACAACGATCTGCGCGTGTGTCGCCTGTTGCGCCCCTCTCGTCTTTCTCGCACATCTCGTTTTTCTCGCGATACGAGCGACGGGTTCTAGAGCTGGGAGGGGACGAACGTGTCTGTGACGGTAATGACTCCGTGCATGATGGGATGGATGCGACAGAGATAGGGGTAGTGACCGGGAGCCAACCCTGGAAGTGTAAAGCTGCCGCTTGGCAGGACGATCCCGGAATCGAACGCGCAGGCGTTCCCATCTTCAAAACAGCCCAAGTGGGTAATCGTGTGTTCGGTGGCTGTGGGGTTGTCCCATCTGATGGGGGATCCGCTGGATACAGTGGCTGACCTTGGGACGAAATAGGGTGACCCGCTATCGATGATGATGGCGGTGTAAGGAGGCGTGGCGGTTGTTGGCCAGGCAGTGAAGAGTCCAAGCGACAAGATGGCGATGATCATCCGTGTTTTCATAGTCGTACTGGTACGTCGAATTTACACACAATTATTTTACCATGTCGGTTAATGGAGGAAGTAGTGTCAACCCGGCAAGATTATTGGCCCTCCCTCTTGACGTCGTGGCTTGTTTGTAGGATTCTCCCATTTGTTGGCAGTTAATCCGGGGGGTTGTTGTGGCAGACCCACAATTGCCTCACTCTTTGCCCCTCCGGTTCCTGCTCTCTGTTGCGCTCACGGGGATGGACAGGGCGAGGCCGGGCTGGTGAGAAGAGCGACTTTTTCGCCATCCTGTGAGAGGGTGTAGAGGGAGAGTTGCAAGACCCTAGAGGTTCATGCTAGATGGAGGCCGCGTTAGACATCCAATGGATGAGAGAGGAGAAATTCGATGGCGAAGAACAAAAAGCAGCCGGCGAAGAAGACATCTGCAAAAGCAAAGGCTAAAGCCAAAGCAAAGCCCGCAGTGAAGAAGGCAGCCAAGAGACCAGCGACAAGGAAAGCTGTGAAGAAGACTGCCAGGAAGGCAGCCAAGAAATCAGCGACAAGGAAAACTGCCAAGAAGACTGCCAGGAAGGTAGCCAAGAAATCAACGACAGGAAAAGCTGCTAAGAAATCCACCGAGAAGACTGCCAAGAAGCGCGCTGCAGCGGCACCCAAAGCGGTTCAGATGAAACCGATGGGGAAGACGGTTCCAGCAGTTTCGTCCAAACCAGCGGCCCCAGCTCTCGACAAAAAATCCGTGAAGCCGTTTGTGGATGAGGAGCCCCAGCAGTCCTTGCTATCGCGGCCGATGGGGTCGCCGACGCTGAAGGATCCCGATCTTGACGAGGAACTGGCGGAGGAGGATGTGGATATAGCTGTTGAGGCCGATGAAGATGTGGAAGAAGAACTCACGCTGGACGGGGAAGATGAAGACGCAGATTTTCCTGAAAAACCAGAAAGCCTGTTAGACGACGCAGACGATTACCACACGCACTGACATTCGCATGGGATGCCTATTCTGCACGACTCAGTCGAGTCGTCCGGCCGGATGACGCTGTGAGTCTGTCCTAACCCGCATTATTCATGAACGTTTCTGCTGCAATCGCGAGCTGCTTGGCGAGAGGCAATAGGCCAGAGGCAAGTGGCGAAGACTTCCGGTCGGAAACACGGCTTTTCCCTCTAGCCCCTAGCCTCGCGCCCATCGCCTGGCCTGTTGGCACGATTTCTCGACAAACCTTCGTGAATAATGCGGGCCAGAGGCTAGGGGTGATCAGAAGGAGTGTCTTCCCTCTCGCCTCGTACCCCTCGCCCCTCGCCTAGCTCCTATTATAATGAGTCATTTTTTGTTCCTGGCCGGGGCCTTGCGAGAACGCACCTCGGAGGAAAGTGCCGAGCTGCAACTCGGGCACGGCCTCTGGGGACTCTGCACCGGGCTAATCCGGACGAATCTACATACATATCTCGATGCGCAGTCCCGGGGACTTGTCTATGTGCTGAAGGTCGGGCTCTGTGCAGAATTTCAGATCGTGCCGCCTGTGTTGGACTTTTCCGCGTTGGATGCGTTCCTCAGTGACGAATTGAGAACTGAAGCCAGATTTGGCTTTGTGCGAATTGATGGGGTACGCCGGTTGGCCTGCTCATCTGCTGCGAGCCAGGCGCTGTTGCTTAACGTGTTGCAGATTGCCGATCAGGCCGAACTCACTCGACGATTGAAATTGGGCATGCATCGGTTGACGCAAGCGGAGTATGACGCGATCATGCGGGAAATCACGGCTTAGCAGGATGCTCAAAAAGTCCGTCCAGCAAGGCCGCAGCGAACTATCACTTAATAAGGGGTGGCTGGGATGATCCCAACTGCGCGCGTCCAACGAGGGGAGTTTGCGACCGCGCGTTGCGCGAGCACGGGGATCGTCCCAGCCACTCCGCCTCCTTTTTCAGCATCCTGCGCTAGATCCGTTGGCCTGTCATGAGCTGGTAGGCCTCATCGATCGTATCCACTTCCTTCACCGTCACATTGAGCTGAAACTCCAATTCGTTCAGGTTCCATCGCGCGTCATGAATTTGCCCGCGTGGAACCAACACGGTGCGATACCCTTCTCGTGCGGCGGCACGAATCTTATCCGGAATGTTGCCCACCGGGCCGATCTGTCCTTCCGGCTCAATGGTTCCGGTTAGGGCAATGCCCCGCTGAATGTGCTCCCCCTTGAACATGGCGATGAATCCCACGGCCATAGCCGCGCCGGCGCTTGGTCCGTCGCTGCCTGTGGGTTGATAGGCTACCCCTTGCACAGAGACGGTCCCGCTATGCTGGACCGAGGGCGTGCGTTCGACTGCATAGGCAAAGGCCTGAGCCATGGCGCCTAAATGAGTGTTCCCCAGGCGCACGCCGGCGAGGAGCCATTGGAGTTGAACGGGATTCGGTTCCGGTTTCTTATCCCACCACATCATCAGGATTTCAAACACGCCAAGATTGTTTTGGCGAATGGCCCCCAGGACCGGGAGTTCGATGACACTGTCCGCTGAGACTGAGGCAGGGATTCCACAAAGGAGGGTGACGATCAATATGTAGGTGGCGGCAAGATGGCGTGGCATCATGGGGCTCCCAAGCAGGCTGGTTGCTCTGGCTTGTTTGGTTTGTTTCGTTTCGTTTATTTGGTTGAACCAGATAAACGAAACAAACCAGATGAACCAGAAAGACCAGATAGACGAGCTAGACCGGATGCACCAGACAATCTCCTCGCGAAAGTGTAGCAAATCCGGTTGGGTAGTACAGCGAGTCGGCAGTTCTTGCCTTGCGTTGGGCCATGGCATTCCGTATAAGGGCCAGCATGATGATTCGGATGGTTGCATGGCTCATGGTGGGAGGGCTGGCTATTCTCTGGTTACCGCTCGGTGCCGCAGCCTCGAACTGTCAGATGGAAACGCCTGCTTCAGGACCGGGAGCGGCGTTGACGCGGCATCTGGGCGCCGACTGCACGGAGCAAGAGCGAGAGGCGCAAGCGATGGATGCGACGGAGCTGCTGCAGGCGTTCAGGGAAGGGAAGGGGATTAATCTCTCAGGGGTGGTCATTCGCGGCGATCTGTCTTTGGACACGTTGCCTGTTGGTCCGTTGCCGCCTGAGCTTGAGGGGATGAAGGAGCTGCAGGGACCCGAGGTACGCGTGATTCCCGGCCCCATGTCAATCGTCAATTCGGTGGTGCACGGGGTGATCAGGCACGGATCGACACAAGGGCTGCTGGTGGTGAAGGGGCCTGTGACGTTCAGCGGGACCAAGTTTGAGCAGCTGGTGGATCTCTCACGGGCCCTGTTCATGGAGCCGGTGACGTTGTCTGGTGCACGGTTTTTGCGGGAGAGCTATTTTGTGCAGGGCCGATTTCTGCGCGACGTGTTTGCTGATAATACGGCATTTGGCCCGCATACGAGGTTTCACCGTTCTGTTTTCCAGGGGGCGGTCACATTCCAGCAGTCGGGGTTCAATGGGCTGGCGGAGTTCTTGGAGGTGGTCTTCGAGAAGGATGTCAATCTGTCGCGCACCTCTTTCAAGTTAGGCACCGGGTTTTCCGGGAGCCGTTTTCAAGGTCTGGCGGATTTCTCTGATGCATCGTTTGACCGCGAGGCGTATTTTACCTTTACCCTCTTCGAGGGGGACGCGTACTTTCGCCGGACCACGTTCCGATCGACGGCGGATTTTTCCGATGCGTCGTTCAAGGGACGAGACGACTTTTCCAAAGTTTTGTTCGAAAAAGGTTCACTGTTTACCAGAGCGACTAGATCGGCGACCGGACAGGCACCCCTGGTGCTCGAAAATCAGACAGTACAGTATGCGATCACCCTCTCCATTCTGGTGTTCTGCGCCCTGCTGATCGTCTATCTGATTCGGTCGCGGTGACGGTGACGGGGAAGCCTCATCCTCGCCCACCACTACTAATAGATGGAGACTTGCTCCTCTCCACCAAAGCTGGTATAAGTCCGCTTGTGGATAACCACTTCGACGCCACCGAACAAACCGAACTGCCCTATCAGGTTCGCATCGAGAACTTTGAAGGGCCCCTCGATCTTTTGCTCCATCTCATTAAGAAGAGCGAGATCAATATCTACGACATTCCCATCCACCTGATTGCCCAGCAATACCTCACCTATATTGAGGCGATGGAAGACCTGAATCTGACTGTCGCGGGGGAATTTCTCGTGATGGCGGCGACCTTGCTCCAGATTAAATCCAAGATGCTGCTTCCCGCCGATGAGACGGCCGCTGATGAGGAAGACGGGCCCGATCCCCGTGAGGAATTGGTGCGGCGGCTGCTCGAGTACAAGCAGTTCAAAGACGCTGCCCGTCAGTTGGACGAACATGAGCGGATGTGGCGGGAGATTTACAGCCGTGAACAGAGCCAGGCGGTCGAATTGGAGTCGGATGAGACGCTGTTGGACAATGTCGGCCTGTTCGATTTAGTCGATGCGCTGCAGGGAATACTCGCGCGCAATCCCGGCAAGACGTTCATGGAGATCCTGCCCGACAACTTGACGGTTCGGGAGCGGATGAACGCGATTTTGGAAATGTTGGAGGGGCAGGAGTCGGTGAATTTTGTCGAGCTCTTCGAGCCGTCCTGCCATCGTCTTGTGATCATTGTCACATTTTTGGCGTTGTTGGAACTCATGCGGCTGCGAACGGCTCGGGTATTCCAGGCAGAACATTTTGGGCCGATTCTCGTGTCGCGCGCTTTCTCACTCGTACCAGATCCGGCAGAAATGGATGATGCTGAATGGAGGGGAGCATGAGCTCAATTGTGGAACAAGAAACAGACGACATGGCTCCGGCAGAGATAGTGTCGGTTATTGAATGCAACGAGGAGCCAGGCGATGCGGCAAAGGACGCCGGCGTCGAGGCGATGAACAGCCAGACGGAGGGCATCGACGCGCGGGAACTCAAAGCCATTCTCGAAGCGGTCTTGTTCGTGTCGCCCGAACCGGTGCCGGTCGCTCGGCTGATGTCTATCGTGGGGACAGTCTCAAAAGCCGAAGTGGTTCAGGCTTTGGATCTTCTCACGTACGACTTGGATCAGGATGGGCGAGGCATTCAGCTTGTGCAGGTTGCAGGTGGGTATCGGCTGGTGACGAAGCAGGAGTATGGGCCCTGGCTGAAACGGATGGATAAAGCCAAGGTGGTGCAAAAGCTCTCTCGTTCTGCGCTCGAATCCCTCGCCATTATTGCCTACAAACAGCCGCTCGTGCGGTCTGAGATCGAAGAGATTCGTGGCGTCGAGACGTCCGGTGTCCTGCGCACGTTGTGTGAGCGCAAGCTGGTGCGAATCGTCGGGCGGAAAGAGGTGCCTGGTCGGCCGATCATGTATGGGACGACCAAGTTCTTCCTTGAGCATTTCGGGTTACAAGATTTGAGCCAGCTCCCGCCGTTGCGTGAATTCAAAGAACTCGGCGAGTCCGAGCAGGCCCTCCTGCCTATCGAAGAAGAGTCACTGGTGGCGATCGAGACGTCCGAGACGCCCTACTCCGACGAACTCCCCCTTTCGAGTGATCGTGCGGAAAGTGAGGCCGTGGTGGCCTTCGATGCAGAGACCAACGAGGCACTCATCGAAGAACCGGTCGAACAGGCCTGAGCTTCAAAAAACGTGAATCGTTAAACGTGAAACGTCAAAGGTTGCGGAGAAAGAGCACTCGGCAGTCCTACGTTCACGCTTAACGTTTCACGTCTCGCTGGACGGCCTTTTTGAGCATCCTGGGCACGGAACCGGGGCCACCT
>SPAX01000066.1:0-12247 GCA_005239475.1 Nitrospira sp.
TTCATCTGCGGCTTTGATAATTTCAGCATCGCGAATGGAGCCACCCGGCTGAATGACCGCCGTGATCCCCGCCTGCGCGGCAGCATCTAATCCATCTCGGAACGGGAAGAACGCATCCGACGCCATCACACACCCCTTAATCGGCATCTGAGCCTTCATCACCGCAAGCTTCACCGAATCAACCCGGCTCATCTGGCCGGCGCCGATCCCCACCGTCTGCCCCGGCTTCGCGTAGATAATCGCGTTCGACTTCACGTGTTTGCAGACCTTCCAGGCAAAGGCGCAGGCCGCATACTCCTCGTCCGTCGGTTTGCGCAGGGTCGGGACGTTGAGCGCTTTCAGATCGGTCAAGACACCGAGATCGCGATCCTGCACGATCAAGCCCCCAACCAATTTCTTGAGATCGAAGCCCTCTTGCTTCACCTTCGTGAGCGGTCCGACATCGAGCAATCGAAGATCCTTCTTGCGCTTCAATTCTGCGAGCGCATCGTCTGCAAATCCTGGCGCAATGACCACTTCCACAAACGTGGAGGTGATTTCCTTCGCCGCCGCCAGATCCACGGGGCGATTGAAGGCGATGACGCCGCCGAACGCCGAAATAGGATCGGTCTCCCGGGCTTTGACATAGGCCTCGACCGGCGTCGTCCCCAGTGCCACACCGCAGGGATTGTTGTGTTTGATAATAGCGACGGCAATTTCATCATACTCTTTTGCCAGCTCGAGCGCAGAATTGGCATCGAGGAAATTGTTATACGACATCGCCTTGCCGTGCAGGATCTTCCCACGGGATACCGATGGCTCGGTCGAATGTAGCTCCCGATAGAAGGCCCCTTGCTGATGCGGGTTCTCCCCATAGCGGAGCATCTCTGCCCGTTCGAACTGCAAAGACAATATTTGTGGAAACTTACCCTCGCCGCCATGCACCTGCTTTTCGAGATATCCGGCAATCAGACTGTCGTAGCGCGCCGTGTGTTGAAACACCTTCATCGCCAGTTCACGCCGTAACTCATGTGACACCGTCCCTGCCTTCGCCGCATCGAGCACGCGCTGGTAGTCCGTTGGATCGACGACCACCAGAACATCTTCGTGATTTTTAGCTGCGGAGCGCAGCATCGACGGCCCGCCGATATCGATATTTTCAATGGCCTCTTCAAAGGGACAGTGAGGTTTCGCGATCGTGGCCTCGAACGGATAGAGGTTGACCACAACCACGTCGATGGGTCCAATCCCATGCTGCTCCATCTGCGTGACATGGGCAGGCACCGAACGCCGTCCCAGCAGGCCGCCATGAATCTTGGGGTGCAGTGTCTTGACACGGCCATCGAGAATTTCCGGTGAGCCTGTATACGCCGCCACATCGGTCACCTGCACACCGGCTTCTCGCAAGGCTTTTGCAGTTCCTCCGGTCGAGAGAACCTCAGCCCCCAGCGCCGTAAGCCCTTTCGCCATTTCTACGACACCGGTCTTGTCTGACACGCTGATCAATGCCCGTTTGATGCCGGCCATAGAGACTCCTTGGAAGACAATCGATAGTTGGTACGTGACTCGGAAGGCGCGGCGAAGAATAACAAATGAATATCCACCTTACAAGAGGAATGAAATCCCTACAGGCCAGGCGAGAGGCGAGGGGCTAGAGGCTAGAGAGAAGAGCCGTATCTCCGACCGGAAGTCTTCGCCACTTGCCTCTCGCCCGAACATTGGCCATTGCAGCAGAAGCGTTCACGAATAATGCGGGATGGGCAGGATCATGCGGGATAGGCCCACAAATCCTGTCTGGCTTGAGCCCACGCAGTATGGTAGGGTCACAGGGGCCTATCAGCCACCTTCCGCTCGAGAGTTGATTCATGATGCGCAGAGCGATTCTAGGCGCCGGCGCCGGCGCACTTGCTCTTGTTGGCATGGTCTGCGTCCCGCGCCATCTTCCGACACCGATAGCATCGAGCTCCCTCACCCCTGCCACATTTCATGCACGTATAGAGCTGGGGACTCTGACCCTCCGTGGCTCGCTTCCCAGTGAGACCAGCAAGGCCGCAATCCTACAGCGAGCCCAAGAACTCTATGGAACGAAGCCTGGTCGCGTAGTCGATGAGTTGGCGGTGGATCCGAGAGTGGGACCGGCAGCCTGGGCCGGCAATATCCCCAGGGCCCTCCCCCTCTTAAGGCACATGATGGAACGGGGCTCCATCATCATCGATGGGCGCTCGATTGTCCTCAGCGGCCGGGTCGACGGCGATCGTGCCAAAACCACCGTACTGCAAGATATTGCCCCTCTTATTCAGACGGGGCTCGAACTGGAAGATCATATTCTGGCGGCTCGACTCCCGGCTCCCTCCTCCTCGCTCCAGAAACAATTGAATGAGATCCTCTCGCACGCCTCAGTCGAGTTTGAATCGAATACCACGACAATGCTCCCCCGTGGTCGCGCCACACTAGACCAGCTGATCGCCCTGTTACGTCGCGCCCCCCACACAGCCATTGAAATTGGCGGTCATACGGACAAGTACGGCGAGCCGGACTATAACCTTCAACTCAGCCGCCGCCGCGCTGAAGCCGTCCGGGACTACTTCATCAGCCATGGCCTGACCACCCAGTTCACCGCCTTCGGCTATGGCGCCTCACGACCGTTGTCGGTGGCGCAGACGCGGGCCGGCTTCCAGCACAACCGTCGCATCGAATTGCGCGTGAAAGGAGTTCGTGATCTATGACCATACTCATCAGCCAGATCGTGGGATGTCTCCTCGTCGCGGCAGGGATTGGCGGCGCGGTCGGATGGCTGCTGCGACACCTGTCCGTCGGCCAACTCAAACAACAGTTCATGGACGTCACCGCTACCCTCCGCCTCAAAGAACAGAGGCTGGAGAAGGCGCAGTATGAGCTGAAAGTCCAAGCCGCTGCGATGCAGACGCTCGAAAGCAAAATGGTCGAATCCGAGGCGCTCGACCAATCCAGCAGGCAGGAACTCTCGACGCGAAACGACCGCCTCCAGGCGCTTCAAGAAGAGTTGGCCGTTCGCACGCAACGGTTAACAGTCCTGGAAGCGGAAGCAGCCTCTGTTCGCCAGCGCGCGAGCGAGTATGACGCGGCGGCTGCTGCGCAGGAGGAAGAAGTCCAGCAATTTCATCTCGCACGCCAGGCTATCCAACAGGCACTCGAGGCCAAAGAACAAGAACGGCATAATCTTCAATGCCGCATCGCCGAGTTGGAGGCCACCGTCGTAGAAGCCGAGCGGCTCCGCGCGCGCGTGGAGGAACTCGAACCGGCCCAGGGACGGGTCCATTGGTTGGAGGTGCAACTGAGTGATCAAGACACCGAGCATCGAGCCGCGCTGCACCAACTCGACAGCCAACTGGCCGAACGGGAGCGACGAATCAGCGAACTCGAACGTCTCCAGCCGCAGCTGAAGGAGCAAGAGGCGGCACGGATACAGTGGGAAACGAAATATGCCCACACTCTCACGCAACACGAAGCACAGATCGCTACGTTACAACAACAGCTCGCGGCACAGAACCAACTCCGAGCCCAGCTCTTGCTTGATGAACAACTCTTGCGCGAGCGAAACGAACGAATCGACGGCCTCCAGCACCAGATTCAAGAACTCGAAGCACAACAGCAAGGTTTGGCGGATCAGGCGAAGACGGCGGGGGAAAAGCAAGAGGAGATCGCCCGCCTCCGAAAACGCCTGGTCGAAGTGCGGGCCGCACTCCGTACCAAGACCGATGGGGGAACTGTGGCTCCTCGCCAGAAGACCCGTCAGAATGGCAGTCAACTATCCCTACAGATGGAACAGGCGAAAGCGGCGAAAAACGGACAGAAGGACGACCTGAGTAAGATTCACGGAATCGGCCCCGTCTTTGCGCGGACCCTGAACAAGATGGGGTTGCATAGCTTTGGCCAGATTGCGCGCTGGAAGCCGGAGGATATCGACAAGGTCGCAAAGAAGCTCTACACCGCCCCCGACCGGATCAAACGGGACAAGTGGATCGACGAAGCCAAAAAAGAGCACTACCGCAAGTACGGCGAGCGGCTCTAGCAGGATGCTGAAAAAGTCCGCCAGCGTTATCGGAAGGTTAAGGCTGAGGCCAAGGCTGAGATGAAGAAAGTCAGGTCTCTGCTCAACCTTGACTTCGACCTTAGCCTACCTCGCTCGCTGCGGCCTTGCTGGACAGCCTTTTTGAGCATCCTGCTAACGCGGCGCACTCCCATCGTGAAGCGTCGTTCGTCTCCCCCTCCCCCATAGGATGGCTCCCGACACCATTTTCAATTATATGATAGGTTTTACTGAGGGTTGCAGGCGCCTGTCCGTCCAATAGGTAAACCATGAAGAGTGCAGCGATTTTAGCAGCTGGAATTGTTGCACTTGGGCTCCTTGCCGCTCTCTGCCTTCCACGCCACCTTCCCCCATCAACGGCATCGGCCCCCCCTACTCCTGCCAACTTTCATGCACGTGTAGAGTATGGAATGCTGATACTCCGTGGCTCGCTTCCCAGCGAGACCAGCAAGGCCGCAATCCTTCAGCGAGCCCAAGAACTCTATGGAGCCACGCCAGGCAACGTCGTCGATGAGTTGGAGGTAGATCCGAGAGTGGGACCTGTCGCCTGGGCCGACAGCGTCTCCAAGGTCCTCCCCGTCTTAGGCCACATGACGGAACGAGGCTCCATCATCATCGACGGCCGTTCGATTGTCCTCAGCGGCCAAGTCGCCGGCAATCGTGCCAAGGCCACCGTGCTACGAGAGATTGCCCCTCTGACACAGACAGGGCTGGAACTAGAAGATCGTATTCTGGCGGGTCCGTCCCCGAAGGCTCCCTCCAAGGTGAATCCCTCCCTCGCGGCGGCCCCATCCCCTAAGCCTCCATCCCTGCCGGTGGTCCCATCCCCGGCAGCTCCATCATTGGCTAAGGCTTCCCCTTCCTCGCTCCAGAAAAAATTGAATGAAATTCTCGCACACGCGTCCATCGAGTTTGAATCAAAAAGCACAACGATCACTCCCAGCAGTCTAGCCACCCTGGACCAGCTGATTGCCCAATTACGGCAGTTCCCTCCCCTGCCCATCGAGATTGGTGGTCATACGGACAAGTACGGAGAGCCAGATTATAATCTTGAACTCAGCCAGCGTCGTGCGGATGCCGTACGGCGTTACTTTACCAAGCACGGCCTGCCCAAGCAGTTCACCGCCGTCGGCTATGGCGCCTCACAACCGCTGTCGGTGGCGGGAAATCGGGCCGGCCTCCAACGCAATCGGCGCATCGAACTACAAGTGAAAGGACAGACCGACCTATGACCATGTTCATCAACCAAATGTTGGGATGTCTCATTATCGCAGCTGGAATCGGCGGCGCAGTAGGCTGGCTGCTGCGAAACGTATCCGCCGGCACCGTCACACGACAGCTCGCAGACGTCACCGCCATGATGCACCTCAAAGAGCAGATGTTGGAGAAGGCCCGGCATGAGCTGAGAGACACCGCCTCGAAGTTGCAGGCGATTGAGAGCCCGGTGACCGCACTCCAAGAAGTCGAGCTGCAGCTAGCCGAACGAGATCGCCGTATCCGTGAACTCGAGCAGCTCCATCAGCAGCTGAGGGAGCAAACAGAGGACTCCGAGGTCCTCAAAGCCGCATACACCCAAGCTGTCGCGCAGCAGATCGACGAAGCGGCCTGATCGTAACCCGCATCATTCATTCACAAAGACTTCTACGGCAACCGCTGATACGCCAATCTTGCGCATTAAACGTGAGCGAGATGGGCAAGACGTGCGTGACAGGCTACGTCGTTATGCAGATGGCATGAACTCACCAAGGGGTAGAACTCCAAGCCTTACCCCTCCGCCCTGCAGCAGGCGAGGTCGATGGGGGTAGTTTCCAATACGGGCATCAAGCGATACACTAGTCCGCTACTTTCTCGCTTGAGGGCTCGGTAGATAGTCTTCCACTGCACGCGTCCAACGAGGGCCTTCTGAGGCCGCGCGTTGCGCGAGCACAGAGACCATCCCCAATGGCCTCCCCTGCTCCTGCTCATCCACGCAGATCTTCCGATTCTTCATCCCTCTCTTTAGGGGAGTGGCCGAGGTGCCCTTTACTGCGCGCATCGAACGAGCACATTCTTATCGTGCGCGTTCTGCGAGCAACAAGGACACCTGGCTGCTCCCCTGCTCCCTTGTTTGACTTCCCCTTCTCCGCACTCCTAGAATCCGGCCATGGCTTCGTCCTTTGTGCATCTCCACCTCCACACCCAATTCAGTCTTTTGGACGGCGCGAATCAAATCGAGCCGCTCGTCCGGCAGATTAAGGCCTTCGGCCAACCTGCTGTGGCCATGACTGACCATGGCAACATGTTCGGGGCCATCGAGTTCTACCGCAAAGCCAAAGATGCAGGCATCAAACCCATCATCGGTTGCGAAGCCTATATGGCCCCTGGCAGTCGCTTAGCTGCCAAAGACAGCGGCCTCGCCCACAACGACTACTATCACCTGATCCTCCTGGCTCGAAATCTGACCGGCTATCAGAATCTGATCAAGCTAGTCAGTAAAGCGTATCTTGAAGGATTCTACTATAAGCCACGAATGGATAAGGAAATTCTTAAAGAGCACCACGAGGGACTGATTGCCCTGTCCGGCTGCTTAAGTGGCGAGATCCCCTACCTCATTGGCCAGAAGGACATGGATGGCGCCATGGCTGTGGCTGGGGAGTTTCAGGAAATCTTCGGGAAGGAACACTTCTACCTTGAGGTGCAGGCGAACGGATTGGACCACCAGCGAGTTGCGAATAGCGGCCTGCTCGAGATCGCCAAGAAAATGGACATCCCCCTGGCCGGCACCAACGATTGTCACTACCTCAAGAAAGAAGATTTCCGCCCGCACGAACTGATGCTCTGCCTGCAAACCGGCAAGACGATCAGCGACCCGAATCGCATGAAGTTCGATACGGATCAACTCTATGTGAAATCGACAGAAGAAGTCTCAGCCGCCTTTGTTGAGTTCCCCAATGCCGTCACCAATACCTGCCGGATTGCGGACAACTGCGACCTCCAACTGGCGCTGAACAAGACACATCTCCCTCAATACAAAGTGCCAGAAAGCTTTACGCGAGAAACTTATCTGGAGCGCCTGGCGCTGGAGGGATTGGCGGCCAGACTCAAAGAACGGCCCAGTCAGATCCTACCGGCCACCTATGAGCTGCGCCTGCGTGAAGAGCTGACGATCATCTGTTCGATGGGGTTCGCCGGCTATTTCCTCATCGTATGGGACATCATCAAGTTTGCCCGCTCGCGCCACATCCCGGTCGGACCGGGGCGAGGATCCGCCGCCGGGAGTCTCGTCGCTTATGCGTTGCGTATCACGGACCTCGATCCCCTCGTCTACACGCTCTTGTTCGAACGGTTCCTGAATCCCGAGCGCGTGTCCCTCCCCGATATCGACATGGACTTCTGCATGGAACGCCGGGGCGAGGTCATCAACTATGTGGTCGACAAGTACGGCAAAGACCACGTAGCCCAGATCATTACGTTCGGGACGCTCGGGGCAAAAGCCGCGATCCGGGATGTGGGCCGTGTGCTGGAAATTCCCTATGCCGAAGTCGATCGCGTGGCCAAGCTCGTCCCGAATCAGCTCAACATCACGCTCCAGCAGGCACTCGATCAAGAACCAAAACTGCGCGATCTCGTCGAGACCGATACCCGGGTCAAAGAGCTGATGGGCATCGCCCGCTCTCTCGAAGGACTGGCCCGGCACGCCTCGACTCACGCCGCCGGCGTGGTGATTTCGGAAGGGCCGCTCACGGACCATGTGCCGCTCTACAAAGGAGCCAACGACGAAATCGTCACCCAATATTCCATGGGAGACGTCGAAAAGATCGGGCTCGTCAAATTCGATTTCCTGGGCCTCAAAACCCTCACGATGATCAAACGCGCCGAAAATCTGATCAATGAGAGGCATCCTGGCGATCCCCCGTTGGTCATGGAGCAGATGCCGTTCGACGACCCCAAGACCTTTGCCCTCCTCTCCTCAGGAAAGACGATCGGCCTCTTCCAGTTAGAAAGCTCCGGGATGCGCGATCTCCTGACCGGCCTGAAACCGGACCGCTTCGAGGACATCATCGCCATCATCGCGCTCTATCGCCCTGGCCCGATGGATCTGATTCCCGACTTCATCAAACGAAAGCAGGGCAAGATTCCGATCGCGTACGAAGTGCCTGAACTCGAACCGATCCTGAAGGACACCTACGGGGTCATCGTCTATCAGGAACAGGTGATGGCGATTGCCAACAAGGTGGCGGGCTTCTCGCTCGGCCAAGCCGACATTCTCCGGCGCGCGATGGGCAAAAAGAAGCCGGAGGAGATGGAGAAGCTGCGCGCGCAGTTCCTGGCCGGCGCCAAGGCGAACAAGATTCCTGACAAGAAAGCGGAAAAACTCTACGAACTGATCCAGAAGTTTGCAGGCTACGGGTTCAACAAGTCGCACGCCGCGGCCTATGCCGTCGTCTGCTACCAGACCGGCTATTTAAAAACGCACTACCCGACTGAGTTCATGGCCGCCCTGATGACCACCGACATGGGCAACGCCGACAAAATCGTCGGTTACTTCACGGAATGCCGCGACCTCAACATTAAGGTCCTGCCTCCGGACGTCAACGAAAGCCATAAAAACTTTACCGTGGTGGATCACGCAATCCGGTTCGGCCTGGCAGCCATCAAGAATGTCGGCGAAGGCGCCGTCGAATCGATCATCGAGATTCGGAATGAATCCGGCCCCTTCAAGTCCTTCTTTGAGTTCTGTCGTCGCGTCGATCTCCACAAAGTTAACAAGCGCATGCTCGAAGGGCTGATCAAGACCGGCGCGTTTGACTCGACCGGCGCGAAACGTTCTCAACTGGCCGCGGTCCTGGATCAAGCCGTCGAGGACGGTGCGGCTGCGCAGCGCGAACGGGATCTGGGACAGACCAATATCTTCGGCGACGAGCTGACCGGACAAGACTCTGCGGGGCAGCTGGCCATGCCGGCGCTGCCCAACATTCCGGAATGGGACCAAAGCGAGCGATTGAAACACGAGCGGGAGCTGACCGGCTTCTATATTTCCTCCCATCCGCTGGCGCGCTATGAGGCCGCTATCCACGCGCTCGCCACGGCTTCGACCATCAGCCTGCCAGAATTGTCGGACGGTCGGGAAGTGAAACTCTGTGGAATCATTACGACCGTCAAAAGCATGCTGACCAAGAAGGGCGATCGGATGGCCTATCTCACACTGGAAGATCTCCAGGGCGTGGTGGAAATAATTGTCTTTCCTGATCTCTACAAAAATGCCGCCGACCTCATAGTGCCGGAACGCCTCGTGCGCATCACGGGCACGGTGGACCGGGGAGATAAAGGCACGAAGATTCGAGGGAGCAAGATTGAGCCGCTCGCCGAGGTCCAAGCGCAGACGATCAAAAGGGTCCGCATTCGGCTGACGGATCATCCCGACGTGACGGGACAGTTACCGCGTCTCCGCGAGGTCTTTCAGCGTCATCCGGGAAGCACGACGGTGTCTCTCACTTTGCGAATGGATCCAGAGCTGGAAGCCGAGACGGCCCCCCTCCCTCACCTGACTGTCACCCCCAGCGAACATTTTGTCGCAGATGTTGAAGAAGTGCTAGGCAAAGGGGCCATTTTTCTGTTATCCTGACCGCTCAATTTGTCTTGTTTATTTGGTCTGTTTGGTTGCTCTGGTTTGTTTTGCTTATCAAATTGATTTGGTTCATCTGGTTGGTTTCGTTCAACCAAAAAACCAGAGAAACCTGAGAAACAAAACAAACCAAATAAACCAGACAAACCACGACATGTAGCCTGCAGACACCCTATGCGCGATTACCTCGAGTTTGAAAAGCCGATCCGCGAGATCGAAGAAAAGATCGAAAAACTCGCGGCCGCTCCTGCCGGGAAATCGACCCCCCAGGACGAGATCCGCAAGCTGCGGATGAAGCTGGCCCAGGTCGAACATACGCTGTATAGTAAACTGACTCCCTGGCAGCGAACGCAACTCGCCCGGCATCCCCAACGACCCAGCACCCTCGATTACATTAGTTATCTATTCAGGGATTTTCTTGAATTCCATGGGGACCGTTCGTTTGGCGACGATCGTGCCATCGTCGGAGGCTTCGCGAGATTCAACGACCGGTCGATCATGATCATTGGCCATCAAAAAGGGAAAACCCTCAAAGAACGGATGCAACGGAACTTTGGGATGCCGAACCCCGAAGGCTATCGAAAAGCTCTACGCCTCATGAGGATGGCCGAGAAGTTTGGACGTCCGATCGTCACCTTTATCGACACGCCGGGCGCCTATCCCGGCATCGGCGCAGAGGAGCGCGGCCAGGCTGAAGCCATTGCCCGCAATCTTTTCGTGATGTCCCGGCTCGCAGTCCCGATTATTTCCATCGTCATCGGTGAAGGCGGCAGCGGGGGAGCACTCGCATTAGGCGTCTCAGATCGCGTCCTTATGCTGGAGCATGGTGTCTATTCGGTGATTTCGCCGGAAGGCTGCGCCGCCATCCTGTGGGACGATCCGGCAAAAGTTCCCGATGCCGCTGCCGCCTTAAAAATGACGGCGAAAGACCTGGTCGACCTCCATATCGTCGATGAAGTGATTCCGGAACCGCTCGGCGGCGCCCATCGGGACCTCCATGCCATCACCGAACGAGTCGCCAAATCCCTCAGCAACCAACTCGCCCAGCTCAACGACCTCTCCCTCCCTCAGTTGCTGAGTCAACGCGACCAGAAATACCGATCCATCGGAGCCGTCAACGGGCTGGTCGCCACTCCTCCATAAGCCGAGCGAGACAGGTTCGCGACGAAGTTCTGAGTTCTAAGTTCTGAGTTCCGGGAACTTCGAACCTCGAACCCTCGTCCGTCCCGCCCTTCCCTGTCCGCCTCTCACTCAGAACTCAAAACCCAGAACTTCTTCACCCGCCTCGCCAGTCCCGCCTTTCCCGCAAGTCTCGCGCGCCTCACGCCTTACGTTTCACGTCCTCGTTGAGCCAGGCAGCCGCCCCGACGCCCGCCGCTCGCCCCGTGGCGAAACAGGCACTCAGAAGATAGCCTCCGGTCGGTGCCTCCCAATCCAACATCTCACCGGCACAGAACAGTCCCGGCAACCGGCGGACCATCAACCGTTCGTCGAGCGCTTCGAATGGAACCCCCCCAGCCGTGCTGATCGCTTCTTCCAATGGGCGCGGTGCGGCAAGTCGCAGTGGCAACGATTTGATCGCGGCGGCCAGCCGAGCCGGGTCCGCAAAATCCTCTTTTGAGACCACTTCACGAAGCAATCCCGCCTTCACACCTTCGATATGTGCTTGCCGCTGAAGATGCGTCGCCATCGTACGTTTGCCGCGTGGTCTCGACAGATCGTGAGTCAAGCGCGGTATGTCGCGATCAGGCGCCAGGTCAAGGCGCAAGGTCGCCACTCCCTTCGCCAGGATCTCGTCGCGAAGAGAGGCGGACACCGCGTACATCACGCCGCCTTCCACACCAGTCTCCGTGATCACGAATTCCCCCGGATGCCAGGACTCAGTACCGGCATCATTGCGCACAACAACCGCCACTGACTTGACCGGGTGCCCGGCAAACTTAGTCCGAAAATGCTCGCTCCAGCCCACATCGAAACCACAGTTCGCTGGCTGCAACGGCGCAATGTGCAGCCCGCGTCCTGCCAACAGCGGCACCCACGAGGCATCGGAACCGAGCTTCGGCCAACTGCCGCCGCCGAGCGCAAGTACTACGGCATCGACCTGAACAAAGCGGTTTCCCTCTGGCGCGGCAAAATGCAGAGCCCCCTGCTCGTCCCAGCCGGACCATTTATGGCGCATGTGGAATCGCACACCAGCCTGGCGCAGCCTGCGGAGCCACGCGCGCAGCAANGGNGCGGCCTTGAGATCGGTGGGGAACACGCGCCCGGAAGAACCCACAAATGTGTCGATNCCGAGTCCACGAGCCCAGGCCCTGAGCGCATCAGGCCCGAANGACGCGAGCAGCGGCNCGANCNGCGCGCGACGGGCCCCATACCGCGAGAGAAATTTCTCCGNCGGTTCCGAGTGTGTGAGATTCANGCCGCCTTTCCCAGCCAGTAGAAACTTGCGACCNACCGAGGCCATGGCGTCATAGAGNTCGACCTGTGCGCCGGCAGCACTCGCCACCTCCGCGGCCATGAGTCCGGCCGGTCCTCCGCCGATAATGGCGATCTTCANTTGCATCTCACTGTNTGTGCCCNNTGAAGCNTNNTTC
>SPAX01000066.1:12514-18600 GCA_005239475.1 Nitrospira sp.
GTTGCTTGACCCAGAGAAACCAAACAGACGAGACAGACCAGACAGACTGAATAGACCAAATGAACCAGACAGACTGGCTGACTTTTTCAGCATCTTACGGAGGTTTCACCGTCGCAAACAGGCTATACTATCCTATAACAATGGATGAGCAAGAGCCCATGCAGGTGGTTGAGATTCGGATCAGCTACCGCTATGCCGCCGCGCACCCCTGGGTAGTGCAAGCCATCGGAGGATTCTTATCCGCCTATTTCATGGAGTATCCAGGATTTCGCGTGCAACGACACATAGAAGAACTGGAGTCCGGCACACACCTATGGATATGCGAGGTGCCTCCCAGCATGAAGGTCCTCAGGCTCCTGAAGCGACTGAAAGAAGATATTCCCCCCTGCCACGCCCAACAGATCGCCACCGATCCGCCCGCGCTGCCTCGCTATCTCATCGATTGCCCTGAACAGCCAACGGAGTCATAGCATCTGGTCTGTCGGGTTGATCTGGTTTGTTTTGTTTATCTGGTTGATTTGGTTCATCTGGTTAGTTTCGTTCAACCAAATACACGAGACAGACCGAATAGACCAGACTGACCGAATAGACTAAATGAACAAGACAGACTGGGGATCGAAGTAATAGCTGCTGAGAATCAGTTCTTGAAGCCGTCAGGATTCGCACTCTGCCAGCGCCAGGCATCGGCGCACATCGCACCAAGCCCACGTTCCGCCCGCCAGCCCAACAACTCAAACGCCCGTTGCGGATCAGCATAGCAAGAGGCAATGTCGCCGGGACGCCGAGGCGCAATCTTGTACGGCACTGACCGTCCACTTGTCTGCTCAAAAGCCCGCACGATATCCAGCACGCTGTATCCTGTGCCCGTGCCAAGATTCACGGTCAGACACTCGGTCTTATGTTGTAATCCCTCCAGCGCCTTCAGTGCCTTGAGGTGCCCCAGGGCCAAATCCACGACATGGATATAATCCCGCACCCCAGTCCCATCCGGAGTGGGGTAATCGTTGCCCCACACATTGAGACAGGCACGTCTCCCCACTGCCACCTGGGCCACGACGGGCAGTAAATTATTCGGGATGCCCTGAGGGTCTTCCCCGATCAAACCGCTGGCATGGGCTCCCGCCGGATTGAAATAACGCAGAATGCCGAGACTCCAGGAGGCATCGCTGCAGTGCAGATCGCGCAGAATCTCCTCGATCATCAGCTTCGTGCGGCCATAGGGATTGATGGCAGAGAGCGGGTGGTCTTCAGTAAGCGGCAGCCGAATCGGATCGCCATACACAGTGGCGGAGGAGCTGAACACCAGGGTTTTCACCCCACACTCCCCCATCGCTTCCAGCAGGCGCAGGGTGCCGACCACGTTGTTGTCGTAGTAAGCCAGGGGCTGTGTCACCGACTCTCCCACGGCCTTGAGCCCGGCGAAGTGGATCACCGCACTGGCCCCGCTCTCACGCAGGGCTGCCACTAAGGCTGCACGGTCGCGGATGTCACCTCGCACCAACCGCAACTTCTTCCCCGTAATTCGCTCCACCCGCGCCAGTGCCTCGGGATGGCTATTCGAGAAATTATCGAACACCGTGACATCATAGCCCGCGTCCAGCAGCTCCACGCAGGTATGCGAACCGATATAGCCGGCACCGCCAGTGACAAAAATCATAGACACCTACCTCATTGAGAGATGACAGCAGCGTATATAGGCGATAGTGCAAGGTCAAGAAATGACCGGCATCGTGCCAAAGACCCAGTGGACGAAAGCTCGAAAAGATGGATTCACACAGGGGCTTGGTTTTGCGAAGGTTTCCACAATTTTTCTTTGCGAACAAGGGCTTGAGAGGATTCTATCCATTCCATTGATTCTGTAGAATACGATCCATTGTGCAAATTTTTAGCACAAATTTATATATGGAGCACAACGGCGGCGCAGGTATTTGGAGTGAACCCCTCCGCTGAGACAATCTGGATTGGGTACACGTAAAAAGAACTGATGGAATCTTTCGTATCCGCACCGTGGGTTAAGTGTAACTCACAGCACGTCGACTCCACAGGCCTACACCAGGGGAGGACGGACCAGGGTCTTGACTCTCCCGATCGATGCCTATAAAATGGTCATCGCTCATACGTAATTGGTGATGGAGTTCACCAAGAACCGTCCCTCGTGAGCGCGGGACTGATAACTCCTACCTGAACCAATCTGGTAGGAGTTTTTTTATGAGCCCGCAGCAGAGTTCGTCGCCTCTCCTACCTTTCTCATTTCAATCTCGTTTAAGCGTCTGCTCTGCTAGTCCGACACGACGATCATTATCGTTGTCCCGTTGGCCTTTTTATCGGGCGTCACCGGCGCCTTTTTCAAAGCCTTGTCGCTCACGATGCCCGTCCGCCTCGTTATTTCCTTTCTCATCGTCTAGGTCGCAGTCCCGTTACTCGCGTTACACGTCTTACGGGAGAAAGATACTAAACCGCCCTCGGGCGGTACAGGAACCACGCGCTCCTCCGTGCCGCTCCAGTTGCCACGTAGTCCGGGACAGTACATTCGCACCACTCAATAATATTAATGGAGGATTAGTTAAGCCATGGTGAACTACAGAACCGTCACACTCGCAGTTGTTGGGCTCTTCTTGTCCGTGTCGTTCCTTACCGCCCCCGCGATGGCCGTCGAGAAGGATGGCGTCATGATGAAGGATGGCAAGCTGATAAGGATGACGGAGGGGAAGGAGATCGGCCGGATGGATCGCGAGACGACCCTGTCCAATGGCACGAAGGTGATGATGAGCGGCAAGGTGATAATGAAGGACGGGAAAGAAACGCAGATGCAGGAGGGGCAAACGGTGATGCTGGACGGGAAGATGATAGAGGCTATCAAGAATATGAAGATGGAGGGGGTACCCAAGTAGGTTCTCAGAATCGTTGGATCTGACGACGTCTGACGTCCTGGCGGCTAGCGGAGCTCGGTGCTCCGCCTCGCCAGTTCGTCAGGCATCGTTGGTCTTCGTGTGCGTAGGAGCCAGAACGACGTCCGTTCTCATCGCCTGGCCCGCCGTCCCGTTACTCGCGTTACCCTTCTTACGGGAGAAAGATGCTAAGCCGCCCACGGGCGGTACAGGGACCATGCGCTCCTCCGTGCCGCTCCTGTGCCCACGTTGCCCGGGAGAGTTCATTCACACCACTCATTAATAATAGAAAGTTGGAGGGTTACGCCATGATGAACTACAGAGCCGTCACACTCGCAGTTGTTGCGCTCTTCTTGTCCGTGTCATTCCTTGTCTCCTCCGTTGTGGCCGCTGAAAAGGATAGCATCATGATGAAGGATGGCAAGATGGTGAGGTTTCATGATGGGAAGGAGGTTGGCCGGATGGATCGCGAGACAACCATGTCCAACGGTACGAAGGTCACGATGAAAGGCAAGATGATAACGAAGGACGGGAAAGAAATGCAGTTGCAGGAGGGCCAAATGGTGATGATGGACGGGAAGATGATGGAGGGTGAGAAGGACGTGAAGATGGAGGGGATGGGTAAGTAGCTGCTCAGAGTCGTCGGATCTGACGACGCCTGACGTTCTGGCGGCTAGCGGAGCTCAGCGTGGCTTCACCCCGCCAGCTCGCCGGGCATCCTTGATCTTCGTGTGGGTATGAGCCAAAACGACGTCCTTTCAGGCGTGGAGATATGGAGGTGGACTTCACCTAGACACTGGCATGCCTCCAGGAAGAATCGTTTCTCCCTCAACATGCGAACCGGTTCAGCGAAGCCGATCTCCTGACACGCACGCTTCTGGCCATGATGGCGGCTCTCTTCACCGTTGCCGCGGTCGGTCATTGTCGTTTCCAACGATCCGAGGTTTACGTCCTACGTCGATCGGCGAATCATCCCTGAGTAACCGTCTACGAGCGAAGTCAGAATGGAACAAATCTGGACCGAAGCAGCCCTGTAGATCGGGATGGCGCTCTCGCGGGGGACAAGCCCGAAACGGGAGGGGGCCCCACGGGAAGACACCCGGAAGTCCTGGCCGCTGCTCCTCAGCGCCGGCTCGCACCCCACTAGGGGTGCATTCCGAACACTACGCCGGCGGAGACGCGTGCGCATCTTGAGGGGATGGGGGTGTCGTGAGACTCCCCCAGTTTGTGTATCTATGCTTCTGACGATCAAAGACCTTGCTGAACATCTGCGAATTAAAAGAGCGAGGGGCCTGATCGTACAGCACCACCTCACCCCTCTTCGCTCATACCATCGACGCGCGGCTTGGCTTGCAGATGCCGGTCCGGCTCTGGCAAGAGATGCCGGGGAAGAAACACGGTCCCTGCGATCACCGTCGGCACCACCGCGCTCGCGATGACCGCCGCCACCAGAAAGGAATACTGCTCCTGAGTCACAATGCCGTGCGAGAGGCCGAAGAGAGACGAGATCGTGCCGAACGTGAGCCCTGTCGACATCATGAGGGTGTAATACCACCGCTCATTTCGCTCACGCCGAAAGAGTGCGATGACGGGATAGAGGCCGAAAATTTTCGAGAGCACCTTCCCACCCAGGAGAGTGACGAAGATGAGTGGAGCCGCCAACAACGCCGGCAACGACACCAGCGTCCCGGCTCGAAGAAAATAGAAGGGCGTGAGAAATCCGACCGTCAATGTCCGCAGCCGTCGAATCCACTGGGCATCTCTCGCCGCGCTGCCCGCTAGCACCATGCCTGCAATGTAGGCGGGAAGAACCGCCTCGCTGCCGGACCACAAGGCCAGCGCGCCTAACCCAAACAGGACGAGCATGATCCATTTCGTCCGGATTGCAGCGGTCCGGTGCGCATACACCGTGGTGATCCAATGCGTGACGGTAGAGAGCGACCCCAACACAACAGCCGTGGCGACGATGAAGACAACGGTTTTGTAGGTGAAGGGCGAAAATAACAGGCCCAGGGCAATGACCGTTCCCAGATCAGTAATGAAACAGGCGCCCAGGATGCCCTTCCCAAAATCGGTCTTGTTAAATCCGGTTTCCAACATGACCGCGTACACCACGGCCATAGACGTCGTCGACAGCGCGACGCCGCAGAGCCAACTAGCCTGGGCACTCCACCCAAGTAGATAGTAGGCCACTGCAGCACAACCGAGAAAGGGCGCGGCAAAGCTGACCATCCCGACCACCGTAACCTCCGTCATTTTCGTGCGGAGCACATCGGGATCGAGTTCAGCCCCTGCGAGAAACGTCAGAAAGACCGCTCCGGTGGCAGCTAGAAAGCGAATCCATTCCTGGTTGGCGCCGAGGAAATCGGCATAACCAAGCCACGTAAGAACGGCGGCAGTGGCCACCCCCACACAGATTTCGACCAGGGCGATGGAGATGCGAATGTGGTACGCAATCAGAGCAGAAACGACGGCTAACGCAAGCCAGAGAGACGCGATTGTAAACAGCTGTTCCATACAGGAGTCCTCCGTGATGAACCGTGCCGGGCCATCATCCCAGCGCAAACAAACCGCTTGCAGCGGTTGTCACCTGACACGTGACCACTCCGCAGCCACGACACGTGGCGTAGGAGTCATCAGCCCGACGAGGGCGGTTATTCGGGGGACTCCATCCCCTCTCTGGTTACACTATACGGAAAATCATGGCCTACAGGAAATGATTTGTGCGACGGCCGCACCCATCGGTTTAACCATTGGCACGAGGAAGGAAGCGCGCGTCCGGGACAAGCCAGGGCTCTCTGGTCTCTCTGGGGTCTGTCTGGTCACTCTGGTCTGTCTCGTCTATTTGGTGGAACAAGACTAACCAGATAGACCAGATCAACCAGATGAACCAGAGAGACCAGACCGACAAAATGAACAAGACGGGTTGGCAGACTGTTTCAGCATCATGTTAGGCCTGAGGCTTCTCTGATGCTGCAGGCGTGGATTCGCCGGAGAATTTCTTGTGGAGAAGTTTTCGTCCGAAGACCGTAATCCCCAATGCGAGACCGAGCGAGAGTGGAACGAACAAGGCGGCGGCAATATCCGCATTGCGCAGCCACCCCATCTCATGAAACCCCTTGAAGATATAGGCCATGAGCCCGCTGAGATAGTAGGCAATCACGATAACCGACAAACCTTCGACCGTGTACTGGAGGA
>SPAX01000067.1 GCA_005239475.1 Nitrospira sp.
CGATCCGGAACCTCTTGAAGGAAGTTCTTGAGAGGGCCCACCACCGTGTGCTCGAAGCCCGCGATGGTCGGGAGGGCTTGACTCTCTACCAGCAGAACAAAGTAGACCTGGTCCTGATGGATATCCTGATGCCGGGAACCGATGGCCTCGAAGCCACGCTGCAACTGACGCGGGAATATCTCGACGCGAAGGTCATCGCCATGACCGGTGCCCAAGGCGACCGCAATTTCCTCGACGTCGCGAAACTCTTTGGCGCCCGTCGTGTCTTCGAAAAACCCTTCGACCTGGACAAACTCATCCAAGCCATCAACGAAGAACTCGCCAAGTAGCGCGCCCCCTTCAGCTTCACAATTTTCTGGATCGTTCGCTTCTTATTTGACTCAGGCGTGCCCAGCGCCAGCGCAGGAACGGATTCTTGCCTCAACTGATCAGAGTTGTGGAACGACAGGAAGTAAAACATCCTAGGAGCCTGTCCGACATTGCTGTTCGTGACGAGGCAAAAGAGGTGCGGTAAGTTGCGAGGCCGCAGCCACGGGGCTGACCCTCGTTTCACGGTTCACGGTTCACGGTTCTTGGGAGCGAGCCGAGAACGACGCAGATGGTCGCAGATCGTTCGCCGCAGTAGAAGGTCAATGTCGGACAGGCTCCTAGGAGTGAAGGCTCAGGTCCTTCACAATCTAAGAGAAGCAGGAAGACGAACGCACGAGGAAACGTGTGATGAATCACCAGGGGAAAATCGAGCGAGCACTATTCCCACTCTGGGCCCTATTCATTGCGCTGGTCGGCACACTCCCGCTTACGAATTTTGTCGGACATTCCCATTGGGAGTATGTTCAATGGCTCCCGACCGCTGAGAATTTCCGCTCACGGCGTTTTCTGTTTGATATCGTCGCGAATATGGCCCTCTTTCTTCCACTGGGCTATTTTCTCGACCGATCCCTCTTTGCCACAACGGCTCGTCGTTCACTCTTCATCGCTGCTGGTGCCGCGGGCTTGCTCTCGCTGAGCATGGAATGGTTCCAAGTCTATTGCCACAACCGTCACCCCTCGCTCACTGATGTGGTCAGCAATGTCACAGGAAGCCTCATCGGGGCCTTCCTGTCCATCTACCGAAAAAAATGACAGCGGTCGCCACCGGACCGCACGCTTACTCCCAACCCATGGGATCGTAGCCACGCTCCTGAAGACAGCGCTGCACAAACTGCTTATACGCATTGCTCGGAGCCGAGCGACGAAAGAGTCCGCGCAGGAACCCTGCCGTCGCACCACTGGCTGCTCCAACCATCGCGCCGCGTCCCGGATGACCAACCACCGCACCACCCACTGCCCCTGCTGCAGATCCGATCGCACCTCCTACCGCGGTGCTGCCGGCAACCTGCCCGCTCTTGCCTTGACTCGCGGTCGCACCGGCATCTTTGGCCATCTCGCGGCACTCGTCGATATCCCGATCTGCCACCTCTTTACCGACCTGCTGTAAATGGGCATTTGGATAGAGAATCGGTTTGGATGCCGCACAGCCTGCGACAAGAAGTATGATGATAAGAAAGCTACGCGATCGAGCCATCACGGTCTTCGCTTAGGACCATTACCGCGACTGGACGGACTTCGTTGACTCATCTGCCTCCATTGCGTTCTTTCCGGACCAACGAACGCATCATCGCCGGATCATTGTAACCCACCTCGCTGAGCGCATCCATCAAGTGCAGGCCCTTGGTCGCCGCCAACTCCTTGGCCTTCATGTAGTTCTTCGCAGTAAATCGGGCCACCGCCGGCTGACCGTTTACAATCTGACAAGCCAGGATTTCGCCGTTCACTTCCAGCGTGCCCCCCTGCTCAACCAGCGTCTTGGCCTGCGCCGGCGTAATGCCATGAAGCTGCGCGAACTCCTCCAGCCCTCCCGTTTCAACTAATCGACCATCCGGCATGATGCAGAGTCGCTTGAAATGCGGGGACCAGTCCTTGCGGAAGTCGATGTACTTGATGTCTCCGCCCTTCGCGACTGAGCGATCCAATGTCCGGTAGTCGAGTCCAAGATTCTTCCGATCGAGCTTCGCTGTCAGTTCCTCGGGCAGTGTCCGGTGAAAAACCATGGCCGCCACCTCATCGAGCGGAATCCCTCGCGCCCGAGACAATTGCTCTGCCTCAGCAAACTGCATGAGATCCAACGTCCAAGTCTGTTTGGGTACGGCTCCAGTTGGATCGATCCGACAGGCAAATAATCCCCGCGTCAGAATCCCGCCGACCTGGGGATACAGATACACCCCACCTTCGGTCAGCAGCTTAGTCATTGTCTCCAGCGGGACCCCATAGCTCTCCGATAAGACTTTTGCATGCCCGGGAAGATTTTCCTGCTGGGTCATAGCACAAACCGTCACATTCCCCGGTGCGTCGAACTCAGAGTAGTCTTCGATGACGTTATAGAGAATCGTAGGCTTTGGCTTGTCGAATTTTTTCTTTATCTTAAACATGAACTATTATTATCCAAGTCATTTGAATCATGAATATCTAACTATCGGCTGAGATGATGATAGGGTGGCAATGTCATCAATCGCCCATCCTCCACAGGACCACCGACTGTGAAGTGATAAAGCGATTGGAGGCTCAGCCCCTTCACCGCTACGATCTCATGCACCGGATCATCGAAGAAACATCCGATCCCAGTGGCCCGCACCCCCGCAGCTTCTGCTTCCAGGTACAGCACCTGCCCCAGCAACCCCGACTCCCAGAATAGACGTGGATACCGCCAGGCTCCCCCTTCCCGCAAGCGTCCCTCGAACTCGGCCAGCATGCCAAACGAAAATGCGCTATCGCCGGCAATCTCCTGATGGCAACTTATTTGAATGGCAGCCTTCTTCGCATCGCCTTCAAGCAGCCAGTAGAGAGGCAGGTCATCCGGACAACCTGACGTCGGAGTCCAGGTCAGCTCTGGATTCATGGATTGCTGGATGAACGACAGCTTCTGTGGATCACGGACCAGAAAATACAGCCCTGGCTTGAGGCCATCGACGCGATGGACGAAGAGCAGTAAATGAATCGCCGGCTCGTAAGGCCAGGCATCCCAAGGCATCGGTCGATCCAACTGTGGCCGATTCGAACGAGGCATCACCAGCTGCATCATGTTAAAAAATGTCGCCGCTGAGATTGACGTCTTGCCATCGAACGACACGGCACTCCGCCGCTGGCGAATGATCTGCCCTGCCAGCAGCCCCTCGTGAAACATGAACGGTGAAACGTGAGATGGCTGCGGGGCCACCAATGAGACAACCGTTTGTTCACAGGACGTCTTCCATGAAGCCTCAGCTGCTTCATCAATGATGTCCCAATGCACGCCATGCTCACGACTCAACTGATTGGCCTTCCCATGCCAGGCGCATTCAGCGAGATTCTTCACCACCGCTGGATCAAGGAACAGCGGAATCTCGGCCACATCCTTATGCTTCACGCCTAACGTCTCATGTTTCACGTCCCTAAGAGGCCAAATCACAGCCAGACAGTCAGGATGTTCTGGTTCGACGTCTTGAAAGTCGTCCGTGCGGTGCGTACCAAGAAGCATCGCGATGATATTTTGCGCGACCCCATCAAGCAGCACCATCTTCCAGCCCAGCGTCGCCGCCGCGATTCGCGCCGAACCGATCGCATGACCCACATCATGGTTACAGTAACGAAACGCCCGCTCCCCATACTTCCAGGCTTCCCGCCAGTGAACGGAGGTAAGCCCAAGGAGAAATGCGCCAGTCGGAAACGGGGCCAGCAGACGAGCCACCTGTTCCAGCGCAAACTCTGCGCGCAATTCCAGCCCATGTTCCTTCGGCGCATAATGATAGAGGCCCGGCTTGAGATTGAGCCCGTCGAATTGTGGCAGGACGAGATAGCCTTCGGTCGGATGCAAATTGCCGGACGACGGATTACTCCGCAGCGCCCACTCCGACTCCCCTGCCTTCTTCCACGCCGACAGTGCAAGAGCAAATTCGAAGAACCGGGAAAGCGTCCGTAGACTAATCGGCTGAGGAAGAACAGCATCTGCGCGATAAGTAGCATCGTACGCCGGCGAGACCGGTTCTTCTTCTGGTTTAAGTAATGGCAGAGAAACGAGCAGTGCCCCTTCAAATCGCCGAAATGGATCTGGCTGATTTGCCCAATCCAGATAACCAAGCGCACGGGCATAACGGTTGAAATGATGCTTGGTCTGGACGTGATAGCGGATCACGCGATCGATGGGATCGGTCGGCACAGTCTCGACTGGTTCGCGGTACAAGGGGATATCTGTGGCCATCGTAATAATCAATCACAGTCTACAGAGCCACAGGAAGAAAAGTAAACGCACGCATTGACCTCCTTTTCTCTCCCCGCGTATGCTGCAGTCAGCATAGCCAAAGAGGGACCCATGCAATTCGATCCAGCGCTTGCCGCTCAACAGGCATTCAGCCAGGCAGGCGCCAACAACGAACTCGGTGCTGACTGGGACGACGCCGCCGAGGCCGAAGCGATCTTTTCATCGAATGCGGGTTCCGCAGCACGAGCGGCCTACGAGCAACTGCTCGCGCTCGCCGCTCGCTACCCAAGGGCCCATTCCTTTCAAGCCTTCTGTATCTTCATCACCTGGCAGCAAGTGACGGAAGAGACGATTGCGCATCATTTTCAAACAGGCCTCCGGCTCTGCGAAACATTTCTGGCCTCTCCGGATGACAAGCATCGAACAGACGTCGAGCAGATCACCGAACTCTATGGGTCATTTCGTGATGGATTGGGGCTCGATGAAGAGGATGAGATTCAAGTCGAGTTTCGTCGCGACACGCCGAAGGGCGGCGACTAGCGGGGACTCGTATCTCGTGAAGCGTCGTTCGTGAAGCAATTCTGGAATCTGTTGATCTGATGATCTGACGATCTGTTGAGTCATTGGATTCGGCCCATTCATCAGATCGACAGATCAACAGATCGTCAGATATCTTCCGCTTCACGCTTCACGAATAACGTGTCACGAAGAGATGGCCGACGCCGACAAACATCGCGCACGCATTTTTCTCCATCGCGGCCAACTCACACAGGCCAAAGCCGCGTATGAACAGGCAGTTGCGGACGATCGACTCGCCAATGACCACCGCGCCCTCTCCGATTCGCTCGGCAATCTGGGCAACGTCTGCGCCCTATCGGGCGACCTGAATCATGCAGAGACCTGCTACAGAGAAGTACTCACGATTCAACGCACGGAGTTGGATCACCACGCCATCGCCCACACGCTGGTGAATCTCGGCAATCTTCACATCGGTGCCGACCATCCGGAAAAAGCCCGCCCCTACTACCTGGAAGCGCTGGATCTCCTCCGCACACTGAAAGACGATCGCGCGCTGGGCATCCTCTACAACAACCTCGCACTCCAAGAGGCTCGCGAAAGGCAGTGGGAGCAGGCCGTCACGTCGTTCAAGCAGGCGCTCGACTATCACCGGGTCGTTGGAAATGAAGAAGGACTCGCAGTGACCTATAGCCAACTCGGCAAGTGCTTTCTCGACCAGGGCGACCTGACCAGAGCCGAGCGCTGTCTCAACAACGCCTCGGAACATTACCTCAAGCTCGGCAATGAACCGGCCGAAGCCGCGGTGCTCCGACTCCTCGCCACTGTGTATGACACCCGTCAGGATCTTGTTTCAGCACGACGATGTCTTGAACGAGTGGTCTCTCTCGACCTGCGATATTCACTGCCTGAGCTTCAAACCGACTCGGCCTGTCTCGCGAAACTGAAACAATCCGGTTAGCTTCTCTTCGCTCTCGTCCCTCTCCGGTCAGCCTCGATCAATTGTCCAGCATTTTTGCACTTTGCACCAAGCCGAACTACGCATTTTTCTGGACAGAACTCTGTCCTCTGCTATCGTTGGCTAGTCAGCCTGTTGCTTTAAGTTTCACCATGAAATAGTTGACAGGATATTGACGTGGATATCGCATGCCATTTCTTGCTCGGGTCCTCACAACAATGGCTCTCTGGTCGCTCATGACGACTACCGGCGCATATGCCGCAGATGGCTCGCCCACGATCACCGTCGGCACGCAAGAGGTCGGACTCACCGCCGGCTATCTGCTTCCTCATCGACTTACGAAAGACCACACGACCAAGCAGCAAGGCCCAGCCTTCATGCCCTCCTGGATGATGACCGTCACTGATCCGGTGGGCGACCGATGGTATCGAGGTCAGGTCTCGCTCGGTGCCGAGATGGTCTATATCCAGTTCCGGGAACCGTTTCTCACACACGGCCTCGGCTTCACTCCGAAAATCAAATACACCTTCGTCGCACTGGACCGGATCCGGCCCTATGCCGAATTTGCCGGAGGCCCCTTCTGGACCGATCTCGCCGGAAAGATCCCGGAAGAGTCCAGCCGGTTCAACTTCGTCTTGACGGCTGGATTCGGAGTCTCCTATTTCCTGACCGACCAAACCGCACTCAACGTCGGCTATCGCTTTCATCATATCTCGAACGGCGGTACGCAATATCCCAATCTGGGGCTGAACGCGAGCCTGCCGTTCGGCGGGTTCTCATTCTACTTTTAAGGAGAGGGTCACCATGACGCATCATCTTTACCGCTGGGCGCTCCTGGGGCTTGTGGGATTAGCCTCCACGACAATGGGTTGTAGCCGATGGATCGACGTGGTGCCCTCCTCGACACTTCAGCAGGAGCCCATCACCCGTTCGATCCTCAACGATGAGCGAGTTCCGCTCGTGATGGATGGGTTCCGCATGATGCAGAACGGTGCTCCCCAGAATCCTTCGACTGAAATCGAACGCCGTATCTTGAACAGGGTGCAGGAGACCCGCCTATTTTCGATGCTCGTCCCGCTTGGAGGGAATGTTGCTTCCCTCGGCGATAAAGTGGTGACCGCCCGGATCTCCTTTGATGAGACGATCGACCCTCACTCGGGAGCAGCAGCCTGGAAGGGATTTCTCATCGGAGCATCGATGTTCCTCCTCTCGCCGGCAATCGAACTGAACTATGACTATGCCGCGAAGGCCACCCTCGAGCTCGAACGGTGGGACGGACAGGTGAAACGGTATGAGACGAGCGCGGCCGGTACTGCACATTATAATCTGTTCGGCGCCACGCCGATTATGATCGGCGAGCTGAAGGGACAGGTCGCAGAAGCCTGTCTGACCGAACTCATGGATCAGCTCGTTCGGGACACCACCTTCTATATGGCGAGCAGCAGCCCCCTCCCGGACTCACCCGTTCTCACTGTGACCGTAAAGACACGGAACCCCCTACTTTCCCCTGCTTCGCTTTCCGCTGTCCCCGTCTCAACCGCCCCGGCACAGTAAACAGGATCTCCCCCCTGCCTCAACTCCACTCTGGCCGATCCGGCTCCCTCAATGCTATAGTGGCTCCACCACGAGGGAGCACCGCACGATGGACATCGAAGCATTTCGGCAAATGGTCGCCAAGAATCCAAAGGGATTTCTCGGTCGTTATGGATTGGGCAATAAAATTATCCAGGAAGGCGGCAATCTCGATGAAGCGGTCGAACATCTGACCGTCGCCACGCAGTTGGACCCGACCCATGTTGCCTCGCACCTGGGCCTCGGGCGCACCCTGATCTCCCTGGGGCGAAAGGACGAGGCCAGGCCTGTGTTGCAAGCCGGCATCGACGCTTCACAATCCGGCCGATCCAACGGAGGCGGGGACTTAGTCCCTGAGATGCAAGCGTTGTTACGCACATTGGGATAGCGGATTGTGATCGCGCAAGGAGTCCCCCATGAAGATTGAAGAAGCCAGACAGCGAATCGAATCGGCGATGACGCAGTATGGAGCACAGGCCGGGGTGGCAATTGATCTTGTGATCAACGAAGTGCGCTCTGATCTCGGCGTGGCCACGGCCAATGAATTAATCGACGAGTTCGACCTCGAATTACAATACAACATCGCGCCGTTAGAACCGGGATTCTCCAGCAGCTAAGCCAGGGGCATACGGCCTAACGCATCTCGTTCAGGCTGCTCAAAAAGCTTCTTCAACAAGGCCGCAGGCGAGTCGAAAGCGGAGGCGTACCCTTCCTCACCCACCCGCCCCCGAGCTGCCAAGACAGCTCGTTTCCCCGGTGGGGTACGTTGAGGATTTCGATGAGCCGAGAACGACGTTGAGGAGCTTTTTCAGCACCCTACTATGCCGTTAATTTGGTGTGCAATTTCCGGACACGGCTACGGTCACGCTGCGCAAGTGGTGCCGGTACTCAATGCACTGGGCACCCTGATGCCCGATCTGACCGTCGTCCTCCGCACCACAGTCCCCGCCTCGTTTTTCCGCGACCGCCTGACGATCCAATGGAAACTCAGTCCCGCGCAACAGGACATCGGCTGTGTCCAAGACGGCCCTCTCAAGATCGACATCGACGCCACCTGGGCGGCGCACCAGCACTTCCACGAAACCTGGGAGGCACGCCTCTCCTGCGAAGTTGCCGCCATGCAGGCGGCATCGCCCGCGTTGGTCATCGCCGACACACCCTACCTCGCCATCGAGGCCGGTTTCCGCACCCAGATACCGACCGTCGCCTTGGCGAACTTTACCTGGGACCTCGTACTCAAGGAGTATCGCCATACCACAGACCATTCACACCAGCAATTGATTCAATGCATCCGTGAATCCTATGCGAAGGCCGCCCTGGCCCTGCGCATCACTCCTGCCCCAAAAATTGATGCCTTCTCACACATAATCGATATTGGCCCGATCGCCGGTCCCAGCGCCCCTGAACGAAAACGACTTGCCTCAGCCCTTGCGTTGAGGCCCGACGAACGCACCGTCTTAGTCGGATTCGGCGGTATTCCTCTGACGTCCCTCCCGCTTGAACAGATCGAACAGCTGCACCACTATCGCTTCCTCTTTGACGGCCCAGTCCCACCGGGATATTCCCGCATTCATTCCACCATGACGCTCCCATTCTCCTTTAAGACCCTGCTGGCCTCTGTCGATGTCATCATGACCAAACCCGGTTACGGCACCATCGTTGAGGCGGTCGCGCTTCAACAGGCAGTCGTATACGTCCGCCGATACAATTTTGCCGATGAACCGCCGCTGGTGGACTATCTGCATCGCTACGGACGCGGCGTCGAATTGTCGATCGACGACTTTACGCAAGGCCGCTGGGAGCCAGCCTTACAGCAAGCCTTGGCCTCACCGGTGCCTTCGTTGCCGCCGCCTCCAACCGGAGCCGCAGAGGCTGCCGAAGTGATTGTTCGATTCTGCCGTGCGTAAGGAGACAGCATGTCCTTCCTCGCTCTCTGTCTGAAGCATCTCGCGGATCTCGTCCATAGGATTGGGAGGATCTTCGATCGAACTGGCTTCATCCTCACGGGAATGCTCCCTGCAATCTTGCCTCCTGCCGCTCTCACGAAGCTCATTCGTATCCATTATGACCGCAGCTACGACGACACCTATTTCCGGTTCACCGGCGCCCAACAGGAATGGCCCCTCGAACAATGGGAGAAGGACGTGCTCGCCCGCCATCACATCATATCGGGGAAACTCCTCGTACTCGGCACGGGAACCGGCCGTGAATCGATCGCACTCGCCAAACGAGGCTTCCACGTTATAGGCCTGGACATCAGCCGGTCGGCATTGCGCATGGCTGCTCACATCGCACGAACAGCCGGAGTGCCGATCACGTTTGTCCAAGCAGATTTCCTGGCTCTTCCCGCTCATCCGGCCCACTTCGACTACATCCTGCTGCCGAGCATCATGTACAGTTCCATCCCCAGCCGGAATTGGAGACAAGCCTGGCTGCGGCAGTTAACCAGTCTGCTCTCCCCCAAGGGGTTGGCCGTCCTACAATTCCTCGTTGATTCCGCCCCTTCGACCAGAACAAAAAGAGTCTGCCAAACTATTAACCAATGGCTCACCAGGCTTCCAGGAACCAACTGTCTGTACCAACCTGGCGATACCTGCTCTGAAGGTCATTTTCTCCATGCCTTTCAAAGCGAGGAGGAACTGCGCCAGGAACTGTCCGAGAGCGGTGTCGTGCTGGAAGAACTGAACTGGCAGGGGCAGTACCTGGTCGTCGCAGCCTCGTCGGCAGCAAGCCACAAATAGGACTAGAAGGGCTATCAGGGATTTGCTATCCTGCCGCCACGATGATATCCACTGCGATCTATACCAAGCATCCCGACTACGTGCAGCGTGACGTGGCCGGCGAATGCATTCTGGTCCCCATCCGACGGACCTTAACCGAAGCCAATAGCATCTATGTCTTAAACGAAACCGGGGCGGCGCTCTGGAAGCGAATCGACGGGCAACGCACGGCGCAGGACATCATGGCTGACTTCTGCAGCGAGTATGAGGTCACAACTGACCAGTTGGCGAAGGACTTCACGTCGTTACTCGACGATCTCCTCTCCATCCAGGCGGTCGGGGAAGTGACCGGATGACTCATGATTGCCCAGGATAAGCTCACGCACCTTCCTGAGCGCTTCCCCTACTCCTGCCAATGGGAAATCACCTGCCGATGCAATCTGCACTGTGTGATGTGCTACACGGATTGCTTCAATCGCCCCGATGCGATCCGTCAGGAACTCACCACCGCTGAGATCCTTCGCATCATGGATGATCTGGCCGAGGCCGGCACCTTGGAACTCTGCCTCACCGGAGGCGAACCGCTCGCCCGTCCAGACTTTTTCCGACTGTATGAACATGCGATCCACTGTGGATTTCTGGTCACCGTCTTTTCAAACGGGACCTTGATCACGGAAGCGCAGGCGGATCGCTTTGCCGCACTGAAGCCCCATCACATTGAAATCAGCCTGCACGGGATGACCCGCGAGACCTTCGAACGTATTGCTCTGGGACAGGGCTCCTTCGACCGCTGTCTTCAGGCGATCGGCTTCCTCCTCGACCGGCAAATCCCTCTGGTGCTCAAGAGCACCGCGCTGACGCTGAATCAGCAAGAGATCCTCACTATCAAACGGTACGTCGAGTCTCTAGGTACGGTGCGATACAAACTCGGCGAGGAAATAAGGCCGGAACTCGACGGCGGCACGGGACCGTTCCAGTATGCGCTGTCTGAACAGGACCTGGCTGATCTGAATCGGCAAGATTCAGATCTCCAGAGAGACGCCTGCCGACGCGATTCGACGGAACCCCCTCCTTGCCGTAGCGGCATGCAGAGGTTCCACATCGATGCCTATGGGCAATTGCAACTGTGCTCCGGTAATCGCCGGCAGAGTTATGATTTGCGAACCGGCTCATTCCACACAGGGTTTTTCGAAGCCCTGCCGACTTTCGCCTGCGACTGGAAAACGCCCCCGGAATCATCCCTCATCCAACTCACGACGCACCATGCATAACGAGAAAACCATTCCTACCATTCAGTATGGAACGTTCAGCCAGCGAGTCCATGAACAGGCCGCCGCGCGCCAGCACGTGATCAAGGCGCAACTCGAACTGACCTATCGCTGCAACCTGCATTGCCGCCACTGCTACACCGATCCCTACAACAGCAAAGAATTATTTTCACGCGAGCTGACCCTCGACGAAATCCATCGCCTGCTCGATGAGATGCAACGGCTGGGCATCGTGTGGCTCAATCTGACGGGTGGCGATATTTTCATGCATCCGCAGTTCTTCGAAATCTACGATGCGGCCTATCGCAAAGGGTTCCTGCTCCAGCTCTATACCAACGGCACGCTCTTCACGAAAGCCACGATTGAACGGCTCCAGCTGATGCCGCCATTTACCATCGATATCTCTTGCCATTCGGTGACGGAAGAATCCTTCGACTGGTTCACCCAGATCCCAGGATCATTCCGCTCTTTCATCCGTGGACTGGAGATGTTAAAAGCCAGCAGCCTGCCGTTCTCGCTAAGAACGAAAGCCATGAACTGGAATAGAGACGAGATGCCGGCTATCAGGCAATTCGTGGAATCATTCGGGCAGGAGTTCGAGTTCACCACCTCCCTCTCGCCTCGCCTCAACGGCGATCTGTCGTCACTCACCTATCGGATGGCTCCAGACGATGTGGTCTCGCTGCGTGGGAATCAACCGGCAACTGATGGGAACGAGGAAAGCTGCGGCCGATCCGCCGACTTGCTCACTCCCGCCACAGACCAGCTCTATCGCTGCGGCTGTGGAACCGACACGATCCATATCAATGCCTGGGGCGAGCTTGGCACCTGCACCCTGCAATACGAACGACGCGTCTCACTTCGCGCCCATCCACTTGCTGACGCCATCAAGATGCTGTTCCGGGAGATCCGAGGATTGCAGTACGAGGGAACATCTCCCTGCCGCACCTGCGAGATCCATACGTTTTGTGACAAGAAGCCCTCGGATGCGCGATGGGAATGTGGCACAGCCGACGCTCCAATCCCCTATGATTGTGACGTCGCTCATGTTCGGGCACAATCGACGCTACACCAGTCGCTAATTCATCCATTACACAGAATCCACAAGGAGATGGAGGCTCACCATGACTGAGAAAAAACCCTACAGCCCACCGCAGCTCTTCCGCGTCGAGCTGAATCAGGAGCAGGCCATCTTGAGCGCCTGCAGCCTAGCGACGACCAGCGCATCACAAGGCGGGAATGGTGGATGTAGACCAAACAGTAGAGGTGGCTGCAAGAAACGAAATATGGCGAATAACACGGATTCCGGCCCACGACCTTCCTGAAACATTATCAGACGATGAGAATCGATCTTCATATTGCCGGCTATAGAATCAGGCTAGCGGAGGAACAGGACTCTTCAGCCTTCAGTTGGCCGATGCATCCGTTCGGTGCCTTCCTCGACCATTCCAACTTTCACCCAGACATCGAGATCACCATCACCGTAGTCGAGGAACTCCCGAACTTCTCGCTGGGACCACTCCAATTCGATGCCTGCCAGGGCCTCTGGCGTCTGTATGAGGCTGAATCGGGAGTACTCTTAGAGTCTCTAGATACCAAGACCCTTCAGCCTCGCACTCGCGCGCTCATCACCGAAGACTTTTCCCATGTGGATGTGTGGACACACGGGGAAGAGGTCGGTTCGGTGCGGGGCTGGGTTCCGATGAAAATCCTCAATCCTCTTGTCGAAGTCTGTCTGCTGACTAGACTCGCAAGAGAGGGAGGGCTGCTCCTTCACTCAGCAGGGATACTTTCACCCACAGGCGGATACATCTTCACGGGGCAGTCAGGCGCCGGCAAATCCACTCTGTCTGGATTCTTCAATACACATGGCGCATCTGTTCTGAGCGATGAGCGTATGATCATCCGCAAGAGCGGAGATACCTTTGTCATGCACGGGACGCCATGGGTGGGCAGCGGCGCCTACGCCAAGAACGAGTCGGGACCCCTGACGGAACTGTTCTGCATCCGTCATGGAACACAGCATCAGATTGAGGGTCTGTCTCCCGGTGCGGTGCTGGCACTGATCCTCCCCCAATGTTTTCTTCCACATTGGGACCGCGCCGCCATGGAGTCCACAATGGCCTTCTTAAGCGACCTGATCGCTCATGTTCCCTGCCAACGACTCACATTTGCAAAACAACCGGACGTCGTTGATTACATTCAGAGCCAGTTGAGCAGGACAGCACTGGTGGCTTCATGATGAAGCTGGATGTTGATACATTCCTGGGACTGCTCTCCACCAAAGCAACTGCCGCTCGCCGGCCTGAAGGCGTGACCTTTGAGCTGACCTACGGCTGCAACCTGCGATGCGTCCATTGCTACAACCCCACCCACCGCGCCCTGCCCCATGAACTCACGACCTCCGAAATTTTCTCGCTCTTGAACCAGATCGCCGATCTTGGGGTACTCACCGTCACCTTCACCGGCGGCGAGCCGAGTGTGCGCCCTGACATCGGTGAGATTCTTCACTACGCGCGTCGGCAGGGATTGATGATTCACCTCATGACCAACGCCACGCGCATCACCACAACATTCGCCGAGCTCCTCCGTGAAGTCGCTGTCAGTCAGGTCAATGTCTCGATCTATGGCGCGACAGAGGCGGTCTATGAGCGGATGACCGCGGTCCCTGGATCCTATCGGCAATTTCGACAGGGCATGTTCCATCTTGCCGCTGCCGCGCTGCCAGTTGTCGTCCGGATGCCTATAACCACCATCAATTGCGAGGAGATCCAGGCCTGTCGGCAACTGGTGGAATCCCTGCACATGAAGTTCCAATATTGTCTGGAGATCATGACCACCATCACCGGCGATCCGACGCCATTACAATATCGCCTCGCCCCTGAGAAAAAATTCAGGATCGATCAGGANCTGCTCCCTCANCGNNGGANNCCCGCGNCCGAAGAATCCTGTTCAGGCAACCANTCCTTCATNGAATGCGCCTGCGGCCAGAGCCGATTNGCGATTACTCCCTATGGCGAGATGAACCTCTGCACCGCCTTCCCTATCCCTCGCTATGATCTCCGCACCGGTACGGTGAAAGAAGGCTGGGAAATGCTGAAGCAGACCGTCGACCAGGCGCAGCCGAGCCAGCGGTACGAATGTCCGACCTGTGAGGTGCAGCCTCACTGCCGCCTGGGCCGAAGCGATGCGTGGCTCGAAACCGGGGACATGAGTTCGTGCCTCCCGCACTATAAGGAGTGGGCGCAATTGGAGTATCACACCCATGCCCTCCTCGACCCTCGACGACCTCGCTGACGCCTACAGCCAGGTCAGCCTGATCAACAAGCGCCTGCTCGATGAGTATGAGATCGTCGGCCAGGCATTCCATCAGCAGGGTATTGAGTGTATCGTCCTGAAAGGGGCTGATCTACTCTCCCGCCTCTACGGAGTGCGCGGGACGAGNCCCCTCTCCGATGTGGATCTGTTGGTCCATGCACCAGACCTTCCAGCCATTCATCGACTGCTGACTGAGACGGGATTTGCACAACAGATCGACGGCAACCCGGCCTATCGTTCGACCCACTCCACACTCTCTCTGGATCTGATCCCGGACCTCTGGTATCTCAACGAGGAAGGACTTGCAGCTCTGTGGGCGAGGGCGCGAACTCGACCGCTCGGTCAGCTGACGGTCAAGCAACTGGGCTCCGACGACCTGTTGCTCTATCTGACCGCCTATGCGGTCGTCCACCGAGGGCACCTCTCCCCTTCCTTTTTCACCGATCTCCGGTTGCTAATCGAGAAGGAACCGCTCCACTGGCCCACGCTTGTCGAAGAGTCGAGCCGACGTCACCTCAAGATCCCTCTCTACCACGGGCTGCGCCAGCTGGTATTGTCGAACTCAACAATAGGAATTCCTTCTTCTGTGATCCAGCAGCTCGCGCCAGCAACCATAGCTGAACAGACACTGGAGTTTCTTTTCCGACGATTGGTGACGACCCAGCCCCTCCCGGAACTCGGACACTTTTTATTGTGGATCACACAACCGCCAGGGCGCAGGCTTGCCTGGCTTCGTCGCACCCTCTTCCCCTCATCGCTCTTCCTGGCTTATCGGTATGGGGATGAGAGTGTGAAGCGGCCCTGGCAGACCAAAATCACCAGATGGTGGCAACTGGCAAGAGCGGGAAACATCTTGATCTCCCGCATGCTGATCCGCCTCGTCATTGACCACACAGCAAGGACAACCTCGTGATTCACCTCGTACCTTCCCTCACCTTGGATGGTCGTTTTGCTGCGCAGGATTTACCGGACTCGCTGCAGTTGCCTCTCCTGAACAGCATGGTCGTGCCTCGTATCGTGTCATCGAGCATGACGCCGACGATTCAACAAGGCGACAGACTTGAACTCAGTCCTCCGACCTCTCTCACCGTAGGCGCGATCGTGGTATTCCGGAACGACAGCGTGCTCGTCTGCCACCGCATTACCGCTATTGATGCACAAGGGACGTTTTCGACGAGAGGCGACGCCACACAAGGCGCCTGCGAGTTCGTTCAGCCTGCCTCTGTGATCGGAGTGGTCACGGGAGTGATGCGCGAGGGCACTTACGTGTCTCTCGGGCAAAGCCCACACATGACAGCAGCCTCGGCACAACCAACCAACCTCAAGATTCGTGTTCGGACCGTCGTCGTCCGATCAGTCATCAAGTGTATTCGTGTCCTTGCGAGATTCTCACTCTTCCAGCATATGCTGGCCACACTGCTCCGGTGGACAGCCAGGGTCGATGTCCTTACTCCTGCACCACTCCAGTCTCTCCCCTCCCACTCCAAGGTCGCCTCGTTCACAATCCGGTCTCCACACATCGCCGGACTCCTCGCTGCTTCCAATGGGCAGCAACCCACACGTTATGTCGTCCGGCTGGGACCGTGGCGATTGGCGCAATACGACCAGGCTACAGAATCGCTCCTGCTCCGCCAATCTCTCCAAGACGCCGGCCTGGAGTCGTTCATTCGGCAAATCTGCCGTGAGCGTCCAAGAATCTAACAAGCGACGAAAAACCCATTCGGCAAAGCAGAAGTTCGATGGCCTGCACACGCCAGGCCAAGTGGATAACGCTCCCGCAGGAGGCTCAAAAAGGCCGTCCAGGCAGGCCGCAGCGAGTGAAGACCGGAGGCGTACCCTCTGGGGCGCACGGTGCGACGAATAAGGAGCACCAAGTCTGTGCGCGCCGCCGAGTGGTGAGGCGGCCGGGTCCCCGTTGAGGATCTGAACGATGCGAGAACGCCGCTGGCGGACTTTTTCAGCCTCCTGCTAAAACACACATCCTTTTGCCCGTTCCTTCCGTAGGATGCTATAGTCGTGGCGGACAAGAGGCGATCCCGGCTTTCCCTCACAACTCGCTCGCGTTATGGATAAACCCTCACGACACGCCACCTCGATGATTGAACCAGCCTTGCTGGACCGAGTGGTCAAAGGCGATCAGCAGGCGTTCAGCCAGCTCTATGACCATTCGAGCACGCTCTTGTTCACGTTGGCAGTCAGGATCTTGGGGAATCACGAAGAAGCAGCGGAGCTCTTGCAGGATGTCTATTTGGAAGTCTGGCGGAAGGTCTCCCGCTATGACGTCGGGCGTGGAACCCCGGTCGCATGGCTGGTCACCCTCACCAAAAGTCGGGCCATCGACCGGCTGCGGGCCAGGGCCGCACGAGGCTATCGGGCCACGAATTCGCTGGAAGAAGGAACCGCTGCGCAGGTGGTCGACCTGGGTCCGAGCCCGTTAGAGACGCAGGCCGATCAAGAACTGCGTATTGCGGTCGGGGCCGCTGTAGCTGGATTGCCACAAGCGCAGCAACAAGCGATTCAACTCGCGTACTACGAAGGACTCTCCCATGCCGAGATCGCCACGCGACTCAACCAGCCGATCGGGACCGTCAAGACCAGGATCAAACTTGGGATGTCAAAACTCCGAGATGGACTCCGAGAGTGGTGGAACCATGGTGAGCTCCGATGACGCATGAAGAACTCGAAGAATCGGTTCCCTTGTATGCCGCAGGCGCGCTGGACCGGACCGAGCGACAGGCGCTGGAAGCCCACTTACTCTCCGGCTGCGCCTCCTGTCACAGTGCACTGAAGGACTATCAATCCGTCGCGGCACTCCTCCCGCTCGGTCTCAGTCCGACCAGTCCTCCACGCTCCCTCAAAGCCACGATCATGGCCGGACGAAACCCCGCACCGATTCCAGCTGAAGCGACACCGACCGAACCGGCCAGACCAAGTCTGGAACCGGGCGAATGGATGGACCACCTCTTTCCTCCCGTCGCCCCTGCCCGATCGTTGTCACTACCCTGGGCCCTTGGCTTGGCCACGCTCCTCATCGTGGGAGTCGGGGGCTATCTCGCGTGGAAGATTACGGCACAACGTGCCGTCGACACATCGAAAATTCAGCAGCTCGAAGCATCGCTTCAGGAAAAGTCAACAATGCTTGCCGCTGTACATCGTGAGGTCGGCGACCAAGCCAAAGCCCTCGCCGAATTACGCAACGAAATGCATCAACGAATGAACGAAGCCGCGGAAGCCAAAGAACAGTTGGCCCAGCGTGAGGCTGAGCTGGAAGATACTCGTGTTCAATTAAGTCGGCAAGTCCGGGCTCGCACCGTCAGAACCCCGCAAGACGAATTGGCCACACTCCTTCGAATTCCCAACGTCAAGGCCGTGGCCCTCACCGGATCGGACATGGCGAAACGGGCCGCGGGATTCCTGCTGTACGATTCTCAGACCCAAAACGTCTGGCTCTACTCCGTGAACCTGCCGGAATGTCGCGCTGGCACGACCTACCAGCTGTGGGCCATTCACGACAAACCCATGAGCATCGGGACCTTTCAGATGGATCGCGGAGTAACCACTCACCTCCTAGTCAAGAAGGTGCCGAGCTTCGCGGATGCGAAGACCTTTGCCGTCAGCCTCGAGCCCTCAGGCGGCCGCCCGCAACCAACCGGACCGATGTATCTCCTGAGCCGATCCTAACCCGGTCTGTCTGGTCCATCTGGTTGATCTGGTCTCTCTGGTTCATCTGGTCTATCTGGTTAGTCTGGATCAACCAAGATAGACGAGACAGACCAAACAGACGAGACAGACCAAACAGATC
>SPAX01000068.1:0-6331 GCA_005239475.1 Nitrospira sp.
CGCGGGGGGAATTCTCGCACGCGCTATCTCGTCTCGTACCATTTCACCTCGTCGGACGGCCAGGACATGGAAAGCTCAGCGGAAATCCCGGTGGAAGAATGGGAACGATTGGAGGCAGGCCAAACGTTTCCGGTGACCTACCTGCCAGATGCGCCTGGATCGAGCCGGGTCCAAGGCAGCGGCGAGGACGCCTGGATTGCGGTCTACGTGTTCCTGGCGATCGGCGCCATCTTCACGCTGCTCGGCAGCGGCCTGGCCTACAGCGACCTGCGCGTCATTCTCCGTACCATTCGGGTCTCCCGCCACGGACTGCCGACCGAAGGGACCATGGTGACGGTCAGGCCGACCGGGACCAGCATGAACCGCGTCCCGCAGTGGCGTCTGAGTTACCGGTATCGCGATCACCTGGGACGGACACAGGAAGGCGCCTCGCACCTGCTCTCCCCCGAGGAAGCCTCAGCCTGGAAAGCAGGCGACCGTGGGACCGTCCGTTTCGATCGTGAACGGCCGGAGATCAGTGTGTGGATGGGCACGACATGATGCAATGGATCAAAATGCTTGGCTTGGCCTTCGCGGCCATCTTTGTCGGCGCGGTTATCAGCGAGATCCCGCCGTTTCCAGGTTGGTTCAAGATGGTGGACGCCCATCAGACGCCGTGGCTCGTCGCAACCGGTAGCGCCGCGGTCCTCGGTTTTGTCCTGATGATGGGCGGCATCTTGGATCTGATTATGGTGCAGGATCGGATTCTCACTCACGAAGACGTCGAAGATGTCGAGCGCAGCGTGCGCATGGCGGCGCGGCCGGTCACCTGGCGGGCCACGTCGTATCGGGTCTGGGGCCGCGCCACCGGACGGGAAGGCTCGGATGAGTTCACATTGGCCGCGATGAAGCAGGCCTGGCGGAGCGGGGCCTGGTGCCGCGAAACGATCTGGCGGCGCCGGTTCATTACGGCCACTGGCGCGGCATTGCTGGCCATCGGCCTGTTCGGAATCGCATTCACGCTCGGCCCTCCCCCGATCAAGGTCCTGACGGGCGGCGCGCTCCTGTATGCGATGGGTAGGATTGGGTGGGGAGTCTTGAACACAGCATGACCACTCCGGAGAAAGGCACGATGACAAGAGCCACACTGAGATGCATTATGGTATGTGCCGGCTGCTTTTTTCTGACAGTCGCCTCTGTTCCGGCTCAGACCGTTCCGCAACAACAGATTCCTCAGGCGGAACGAGCGAAGCCAAATCTCTCCCTGGAGAGCCCGCGCCCCGCTGCATCGTTTCCACCATCCTGTCAGGCCCCGCGTGAGCGGGGCGGGGAGCTCACGGCTGAATTGGAAACACTCCTTGGGCCGCAGGCCAAGGCGGCTGCCGAACAGTACGTGGCCAATCCGGGCCCCGGCGTCTCAGTCGAGAAAGCGTGGGGCGATTTTGCCGCCGGCGCCGTACTCGCCGGCGACGTGCAACTTGCGGTCTGGGCCGGCCTCAATTCAACTGCACTGCAATGGACCGGCGAGACGGTCACGAACGCCGGGGTCTATCTGTTTGCACTCGGCAAGACGAACGATGCGCGTCAGTTTCTGCTCTGCGCACATGCCATGGGCCACCGCTCCCCGTACCTCTTCGAAGCATTAGCGACGGTCCATCAGAAACTGGGCGACCGGACAGGCGCGCAGCAGGCGATCCAACAGGCGAAACAGATCGCGCCCGATGATCGTCTCATTGAAACGTCCGCCTCCTTTCTCACTACCGGTCAACCGCCTCCGCCCCCGTCACCCACGGGGGATGGGATCGAGGACGCGATGCACGAACTGGAACAGCATACCGGGCGCGCGCTGACGGTCATGAAGGTGCAGGCTGAGACGCTCGAACGCAGCCTCCCCGGCGGACAAGACGCGGACTACTACGCCATTGCTCAGACCTCTATCGAAAGCCTCATGAAGGCCGCCCGCGATCAGCTACGCATGGTCAGAACCGCCGAGGCAAGTGCAAGGCCGATGATGATCACCGGCGTCCTCATGACCTTCATCTACGACTATGCCCAGATCACGGACACCTTGCTCTCGTTTCCGGACTCGACCTTCAGCAGCCCGCTGCTCTTTTGGGCCGACGTGCTCGGACTGGATGCGCCGAGCCTGGCACGGGAAAGCCACCGGGAGGCCACCTCCTGGAGTATGCATGGAATTGGTCCTGCGCTGGCTCAAGGGGCGTACGATGAGTTTCACCGGGAAAAAGATGCCGTCTACGTCGAGTACAATACACGCTTCCATGCCTGCCGCGACGACGAGTGCGCGGTCCGCGAGACCGCCCGCTGGTGCGGCGACTGGAAGCCGCTCTACGAACGTTGGGCGGACAGGAGCCGACAGCGCCATAACAAAGCCGCTCGAGCGTTTGACCGTATTGCGACCCAGGCGCTTTTCAGCGCTGAGAATGAACTGCTCCTGACGCGAGACTACGCTGTCCGGCAAGTGAAGAAAATGCAATTCCAGAAGACACCGGGTTTTGATACGAAGGGACTGATACTCAAGACGGTTAACGAATCCCTCCGATCCGTCTTCGAAAAACATCTGAGCCAGAAGTCCGAGCACAGTGGAACCGTTCCCTACCTCCGGGAACGCGCGCGATGGTTTGAAGAGGAGCGCAGCAGTACGGAACACGAGTTGACTGTCGAGCAAAAAACGATTGAGCGGAACTGTCAGCCGGCGATGGCGGCATTGCTTGAGTTGCTGATCCAGGAGGAGTGGCAGGCCTATCGCGACCACCTCCGCGATCGGCTTGACTGGGATATCCAGGGGCAGGCGGAAACGAACGAGTTTCCCTGCGAGGGCACGATCGGCCCACTAACCATCGGTACGGACCTCAATAAACCTGGAGAAGGCAAAATGGACATCAAATGGAGCAGGAAAGGTGTCCCCGTCTCCGCCAGCGGATCCGTGACACTCCACCAAGATCAGACAATCGGATTGGGTGTCGGCCTGTCGTACAAGGGAGAACGGTCCGGCGATTCGAGCGGCCCGCCCGTCACCGGCAGCGGCTCGGGTACCGTTCGCGACAAGCTTGGGAAGAGTGGTGTCGGCGGTGGAATAGGCTACGGGCCGTTCGCCGGGAAAGGCAGCGTCACGTTTACCACCAAAGTCAGTCCCTGGAACAGTCGGGAATACCTGGGCTTCAAGCTGAAAGGTTCGGCGGGCCTAGGTCTCAAGCGGGGGAATATGGGCGTCGCCTGTTATCCCAGCAGCGGCAGCGTCACATTTTACCCGCGCGCGCTCTACGAGGATAGCGTCAGGTACCTGAGCACCCCGGCTACCCCGCCGCGCTGAAAATTACGTCGATGAATCGCTCATGCACCCGACCGACCCACACACTACACTTGTGCGCAATGTGAATCCATGAATCGAGATGAGGTACTCGGCATCCTGCGCGAAAGGATTCTGGCCTTCGCGACATTACGAGTATCGAGGGCACAAGCCGAGGATCTGACTCAAGAGGTGCTGGTGGTCCTCCATGAGAAATACCTCAAGGTTGCGGACTTGACCGAGCTGGTTCCCCTCGCGTTTCAAATTCTGCGGTTCAAGATGCTGGACGCCCATCGCAAGTCGCTCAGACGAGGCGAGTATAATCAGGAATCGGTTGATGACCTCCCGCTTGCCGATCCCGGCGACGACCCGGCCACGCAACTCGACCAGAAACAACGAGTAGACCGGCTGCTGGCCGCCATGGCGCAACTCGGCGAGCGCTGCCGCGAACTGTTCAAGTGGAAGCTGGAAGGGAAGAGCTTTCCAGAGATTCAGAAGCTGATGGGCCAGAACTCGATCAACACCATCTACACCTGGGATCTGCGGTGTAGAAAACAGTTGTTGAGTCTGATGGGCGGAAGTTGGGAGTGACCATCCAGGCTCTCAATTTTTAATTTTGAATGTTTAATTTTGAATTGCCTCTAGGCCATGTCTGAACACGACCTCGAAAAACTGCTGGGCGGATTCGCAGCCGATACGCTGACGACGGAGGAGAAACAGACGCTCTATTCCGCCGCACTGCAAGACCAACAGTTATTCAATGCGATCGCGGATGAGCAAGCGCTGAAAGAGCTGCTGGCTGATCCAGTTGTACGCCGCAGACTCCTCGCTTCATTGAAGCAGAAGAGCACCTCAGGCGCCGGCGGATCTCTGTCATGGCTGGATTGGTTCCGCCGCCCAGCAGGCCTCGCCTTCGCCGGCGGCCTTGCGGCAACTGCCCTCGCAGTTGTGTTGGGCGTCAGGATTTATCAGGACAGTCTCGAACAGACGGCGCAATCGGTCGCGACCGAAGACGCAAAGTCCGCGTCTCCACCAGCTCCAATGCCTCCAGCACCTCAACCGGCGAAGACTCAAGCCGTTGAGCCGCAAGCAAAAACTAAAGAGAACGTGGCTCCAGCGATCGACCTCCCGAAGAAAGACACGTTGATCGACAAGCTGGTCAAGCGAGAACGATCCGCGCCGCCTCCATCGAAGAAAGAACGAGCCTCCGATGTTGCCCGCGACAGTCTGACACAGCGAAGTGAACAAGGCGAAGTCCGCAGGCAAGCCGAAGCGCCCGTGGCTGCACTCAGCAAGTCCGCTGAGGAAGTGACCTCGTCGGCAGATCAGAAACTCGCAGCAAGCTCTGCACCGCCAGCCGCCGCGCCAGAACCAAAACAGATACAGACGCCGTCCGGTGGACGAGTTGCTGCCATCATCACACCGGCAATCAGCGCTCGTGCCCTGTTCTTTGGAGGAGAACCCGGCCAAGCTGATACGCGATCGAAAGCCAAAGAGCAAGAGCAGGCCATGAAGCCCCTTACCGAGTCAACACCGCAAGCGAACCGGCTTGAACGAAAACTGGACGGGCTTTCACAGCTGGGCAAAACAGCGGGCACAGCCGCCAAGCCAGGGCCACTAGGGCTTCGCTACAGCTTTGTCGTTCGTGGAACAGATGGACAGGAGCGAGAAGTGGACGCTGCGACAGCTATGAAGAGCATACAGCCGGTATTTCTCACCGTGGAAGCGAATCAGGACGCCTATCTGCAAGTCTGGAAGACGGTTGGTCCCTCAACACCACAACTGCTATGGCCCGAGAAAGAAACCGGTCAGATCTCTCTGAAGATTGCCGCTGGTCAACGGCAACACATTCCTCTGCCGCTGGAGAGCGAGTCCGCCACCCTGACGGTTCGTCTCTCCCGAGTCCTGTCCGGGCCAATCACGAGGCAAGAAGCCGCCATATTCGACCGGCTCTCTCCCAACCAACTCCAAGAATCCATCACCGCAAGCAACCAAACTGGCGCACAAGAACATGCCACCTATGTCGTCAACCAAGATCCATCCACAACCGCTCAGATCGCCATCGATATTACCCTCGGCCGGTAGCCGCAATCGCACGGCATCAACAAACAAGAATGTTCCCCTTCATGCCCCCCCCTGCAGGACAGAGACCGACCACTTGTAACCCACCACGGCTTCGAGCGTCCGATAGATGTCTCGCCTAGGAGCCTGTCCGACATTGCCGTTCGTGACGAGGCAAAGGAGGTGAGGCCAGTTGCGAGGCCGCAGGCCCGGAAAAACCGGAGGTGTATTCGCTGGAATACATTGAGGATTTTTTCGGGCCGAGAACGACGCAGATGGTCGCAGATCGTTCGCCACAGTAGAAGGTCAATGTCGACAGGCTCCTAGAGGCAATAATTTTCCTATTGCATTCTTTGTCAGATTGTCAGTACGCTACTTCAACAGGTGGCTGGGGAACCGACAAGTGCCGGCTCCCCAGAGNTTGGTATTGTTTCTACGNGGTTNTAGATACGTTAATCACCACAAACCGTCANCTTTGAAAGGAGACTATGATGAAAACTAAAGCAACTTTCTACCACGCGGGATGCCCAGTGTGCGTCGCAGCCGAGCACAGTGTCGTCAACGCACTAGATCCGACGAGATATACCGTNGAACTCGTCCATCTCGGCACGGANAAATCGCGCGTGAAAGAAGCGGAAGCGGCCGGTGTCAANTCGCTNCCGGCTCTGGTGATGAATGGGACGCCGTTTCACATTAACTTTGGCGCCAGCATTGACGCAGTGAAATAACCGTTTCCGTCATCTTACTGGATTGAGCTCAGGGGGCGTGNCTGACGGCACGCCCNTTTTTTTTGCCGCCCAACGACCGGGCTTAGCCTGGTAGCNTTGCTGCAAGGACGTCANCTTTCNCNNTGGACGGNGGTTTAGANNAACAGCTCNNNAGNCTNTGNCNNANGCGCCGCTGCGANCNNGCNNGAAAGATGAGTCTGACGGCCTGCCTCATTCGGGAAGGCGTCAAAGATNNCGAANANTGGACGGCCCNNNG
>SPAX01000068.1:6412-17770 GCA_005239475.1 Nitrospira sp.
TNTNTNNCTCTTTCTCTTTCCCGTGCTTTGCTTCCAGACGAACAAACAACNCTACTTTGACCCTGACGTNCCTCCTGTTGTTTGTTTACNTCGCCNCCNCCATACGNCACGCTGTACACTCANCTATTGAGTATGTTAACCGGCACAATACGCAAAACCGGCCTACAAATTNCTCTGTGACTATTGTGTCAGTTCAAAGACTACTTCACTGACTACTGCGGACACAGTGCTTCCTTCCGCTCCTCTAACGCCGCAAGCGCTTGTTTTCGAATGGAATTGTCTGCTGCTTTCTCGCCATCAGGAGAGCTCTTGTCCGCGTCTAGTGCTTCTGCATATAAGCGGGCGGCCTCAATACACGCTTTCGAAGGCGCCGAGGCTACTTCGCAAGCCGTAACAAAGACTGCACAAGCTAGAACAGCGATCGTAGGTATGACAAAGCGTGTGGTCATTGTGTACATCCTCCAACGTTAGACGCCCAACCATTGAGCATTCTGATCGGCATAATACGCAAAACTTGCCTACAAATTTCTCTGTGACTATTGTGTCAGTTCAAAGACTACTTCACTGACTACTGCGGACACAGTGCTTCCTTCCGCTCCTCTAACGCCGCAAGCGCTTGTTTTCGAATGGAATTGTCTGCTGCTTTCTCGCCATCAGGAGAGCTCTTGTCCGCGTCTAGTGCTTCTGCATATAAGCGGGCGGCCTCAATACACGCTTTCGAAGGCGCCGAGGCTACTTCGCAAGCCGTAACAAAGACTGCACAAGCTAGAACAGCGATCGTAGGTATGACAAAGCGTGTGGTCATTGTGTACATCCTCCAACGTTAGACGCCCAACCATTGAGCATTCTGATCGGCATAATACGCAAAACTTGCCGGCAAATTCCACTGTGATCGTCGTGTCGGTTCAAAGACTTCTCAACGGTATCCACATAGCCGGATTGGTGTACTACTGTCTAACATTTCAATTCATCGTTTGACGAAGGTAGTCCACTGGATTCTCTGGTTAAGAGAACTTCCTCACATCCAGCACATCGCCGTTACGTGTTCCTTCGATGCTTTCCCTGTAGCTCGGGGCAAACTGCGCGGCAGGCATTCCCTGTGCGCTATCCATCCCCATCATAGCCATCGTTTCTTTCGCAAACACCGGGCTGACAACGTTGATCCGCACTCCACGTTCCATCTCAAGCGCAGCCGCTTTCACGAAACCCTCCAGGGCGGCATTCACCATGCTGATCGATGCGCTCCCCCGCATTGGCTCCTGACTCAGCACGCCACTGGTGAGCGTAAACGAGCCCATGTCATTGATATAGTTTCGACCGGCGCGCACGAGATTCACCTGGCCCATCAGCTTGTTCATCACACCGAGCATGTAGTCCTGATCAGTCAAGTCCTGTAGTGCGCCGAACTTCGCCAAGCCGGAAGTTGAGACTAACGCGTCGAACTTCCCCACCTGCTTAAACAGTTTCTCAATGGAGTCCTTCGAAGCGATATCGACCTGATAGTCACCATTGCGATGACCTACTTTGATTACCGCATGCCCTTTCTCCAAGAGGGTAACGACATGCTTCCCGATGGTGCCTGTCGCACCAATTACAATAATTTTCATACGTCCTCCTTCGTTCTATATGCCTCACCCTCGAACATACCGAACGACGTCGGAGGCGAGAACGAAATGATCCACCGCCTTCAACTGTTGTTTTCCTCAAGGCAGCTACTTCTGGGATTCACAGCCGACTATGGTTCCTGGAACCTTTTCAGCTCCGAATGTCCCTTTAGCATCCCCCTAGCCCACATTATTAATAACGGTTCGTCGCGAAATCACGCAGTCGCCACGCGAGATAGGCGCGCGGAGCCGCGAGGAAGGGAGGCATACTTGAAACAGTATGTTGACTGACCGAGCGGCGAGCCCGCCTGCCTGGACGCCGGGCCACCGCGTCCAGGCTTGTCGCAGCAGCGAATCCGCGATTGCAGCAGAAACGTTCATGAATAATGCGGGCTAGGCAACCCCGTTCATGTGTTCTGCCACTGAAACCGAAAGTAAATAAAGTGCTGCTCGGATTGCCACGGCGTCACGTGGGTCTCTCGGCGAACCTCCTGAAGCTGAAACTCCGCACCCAATTCCGCGAGAATGGACGACTCATCGTATCGCATAACATCAAGGCCGCTACATTTCGGCGGGCCGTCCACCGCGAACGTGGACAGCACAACTGTGCCGCCCGGATGCAAAGTTCGTCGCAGCGTCGCCACGTATCTGCAACGGTCCTCCGCTGCCGTCAGGAAGTGAAATACGGCTCGGTCATGCCACAGATCGAAACGATGCGGCGGCTGGAACGATGTCACGTCTGCCTCGAACCACTCGACTCTGTCTGCGCGCGCACCAAGCCGTGTGCGACTATGGCTTAACGCAACACCGGACAGGTCGAGCACCGCAAGCCGCGTGTGACCATCATCGAGCAGGAAATCAACGAGCGTAGATGCCCCGCCGCCGACGTCGATGATGCCTGCATCCTTGCCTACGCCAGATGCGGCAATGAGTGCCAGCGACAAGTCGGGACGGCGCTGATGCCAACTGACATCCTCCGACCCTTTGGTCTGATGCACCTGATTCCAATATTCCTGACGATTCATCTGGTGAGATCAATTCCGCTGAGGGCCGGGCACTTTACGAGCAAGCAATGGTTTCTGGAACCTTTTTCGGTTGGCACGAGGTTCCCCAGTCGCTGGCGACAAGCTCAACCTGAACATCGTGTTCTGGTAGGAGCGAGAGTAGTGACTTGGAATGGTCTGCGCCACAGACAAATAACACTGGCCACATATTGAGGGCAATGATCTGTTGGAGCCAATACCGCTCTCGTACACGGTGCGAAGCTTCTAGCTTCTCTTGGACGATCGTCTCAGACCAGCGTTCGAGGAAGGCTTGGGCACGAATGTCATTCTCCTGCCGAATTCCGAGTTTCGTGCGAGTTGCACGATCCGGATCGCAGTGCTGATGCGTAAGACCGAGAGTGTGGGCGATGCGCTGGGGAACTGACTCTTCTACACTTGCCTCCGCAAGCGCTTGGGTGTTGTTCTCTTCGGCGATCGCGCAGATACCGTGTGCTCGGCATGTGTCGGCGACAAATTGCGCGAATTCGTTGTGCTGAACTTCCGAGAAATCGGTGTCACGCGTCTGGTAGCGGTGGTCGGTGCCAAGAACATGGACGGCTCTGCTCACTTTTGGGCACCTAAAGTAATCAAATGGTTTCTGGAACCTATATCAACTCGTGGGCGGAGGGGCTCCGTTCGAAAATCAGAATGCCATTGTTATTTTCCTTCAGTAGTCTTTAATGCTTCACGAAGTAGTACTCCCGGGTGTTTCAAGTATTGCGTTAGCGCCATCTTGAAATTCACGAGTGATCGTAGCGGTTCTGAAAATTGTGCCCCAAGACGAAATACCTCCATATGATCCAACGATTCGTGCACTTCGAGTTGAGCAAGTGCGTTCTTCTCTCGATGCGCCCCTACATAATTTCTTATTCGCTTGAGAAATGCCGCATGCTCCTGTCTAAACTTGTTAAAATCTGTAGCACTAACATTTAGGGCTTGAATCCACGAATCCCCCAGACCCAGGCTCCGCAATGCATCTCGGTAGTCCCGCCCAATAACAGCGGGCACATCCTCTGCAGCCTCATATAGCAGAACCGCCATTCCCCGTGCAGCAAACTGCTGATGCCATTTTGTGTTGGCATAATAGAGGGCTGCGCTGTATGCGCTTAAATCTTGCTCTAGAAGAACGACAAATAGAGCAGCATTGTAGACAACTGCATGATTCTTGAAGCCATACTTCTCAGCATCTTGACAATGGCTTCTTAGTGTCTCGATTAGCCCTCTTGTAATCTTTATCCGCTTTCGGTTCTCCCAGCGGTGCCGGACTCGTCCAGGAATAAGAAATAGACGCAGAAGCCAATTCACCTCGCATCAGGTATCCGTTTTATTGCTCGAACTAGACAGTTCAGTGTTGAATTCGTGTAAGCCTCTTTTGGTTCTTTGATAATCAATTGGTCCCTGGAACATTTTTCGGGTCCCAATTAACCCAAGGAACGCCCCTTATGTGCAGATACTAGAATGTCTCTTTAATTTCTTCCTTGCCTGCGCCAGACGTGGCGATGAGCGCCAGCGACAAGTCGGGACGCCGCTGATGCCAACTGACATCCTGCGACTCTTTGGTCTGATACACCTGATTCCAAGGTTCCTGACGATCCATCTGGTGAGCTCAATCCCGCTGAGGGCCGGGCGCCGTACGAGCAATCAATGGTTTCTGGAACCTTTATCGACCACGGCGATCAATTAGCCATGAAACGGTTCCAGACCCCGTTTTCTGTCACGAACTCCTCGTCAGGATATTATGCGCACTTAAAGAGTCGCTTGCAAAGCCACCAATGCGAATAGCTATTGACAATACCGGCTGGCCAGAGATGTGAGATGAGTGAGCCTGCCTCTAAATTCCTGATAGATTCCACCGTATCGAGAAGGATAGTTGGCCGGAACTTGCTTCCATGGCTCCGCTGACATGAACGCCTCAGCATGGACGGTTCCAAGATGCTCCCTGAGCCAATCATTAATCTCCTTCTGGGCACCCAATACTTCGGTACGCGCCTCTTCCGAAGCTCTCTCTGCAACGAGCCTGTCCACCGCCATGCGACCTCTTTTGATACGAGCGCCTAAGGCGTCGCACTCCGCCTTAGACAACTGCCGTGGCTGTTGTGTTGAAGCTGGTGATTGCGGAAGGTTTGGCGAAATAATGACGTCGCGGCCTGCTTGAATCGCACCAGGTGAGTTAACAATTCCCTGACTCGATGACTGTGATGAGTTCGGCTTGGTCGGATTCTTCGCCATTTCATTGCTCGCTGGCAAGGAATCGTAGGAGTGGACAGACTCCGCACCCCGAAAGTTTCGCTCAAAGCTCTCCTGTCTTTGGTCGCTTTGAAACAGTGTGCGAAGCTTGCCAACCGCGTCAGTGAACTGGGCGATGCCAATTACAACGGTTGCAAAAACCACGATGCCGGCGATGGCTGGGCAATTCTTGAGCCTCCGAAACCACGAATCACTTAAGGCATCCTTTGATTCCTTAGCCATATCCTCGCTCCAGGACTAATACCGCTAGACCAGTGAGTATGCTGTCGGCCGTAGGAAAATATTTAAGGGGTCTGACCCCTTTGTTTCCTCCCATAAATAGATATCTCGTGCGGTCTAACAATGATTGGATGGATCCGCATAGGATGCAGATCTTCAATTTCCTGTCCGTATAATACCCCCTCGATTTTCATGAAAATACACGAGAGTCGGTGCAATCTCAATCAGTTGCGGTTCATGTGGCCATTGATTACGGCATCTTATGCGGATCGTCCAAACACACATTCCTTGAATGAGTTCAAAGACTGTCCACCGGAACAATCAATGGTTCCCGGAGCCTTATTCAGCTCCTACCTGACGAAGCCAGGCAAAAACAAGGGCGCGTACAATCTTCACGGCGACTCCGTGTTGCATGGGTTGAGCCGGGGGATTGCCTTTATCCTTGCCGTGGCGTCCATCACTACGAAGCGCGCTGTAGCTATTGGCAGTGTGGGTGAACAGATTAGCGTCGCTGGAAGAAATCCAGCCTAAGTCCACCATCCGCCCGCCCATATCTGCCTGAACTAGCTCGAAAAGGAGATAGAGTTCTGACCAGGTCAAGTTTGGTCGGCCAACGATAATGAGGGCATCTCGCGCCCGAGGAGAAAGTGTAGCAGCGCGAATGAGTGGCGAAGCGGCTGCCTCCCTCGGGTCAGGTTGAACCTTGCCGCCGACCAGGGCTCGCACAGATCCACCTTTGGATCGCATCTCCCCAGAGTTGACAGCTACAACTGTATTGAGAACCACACCAGCTGAATCCAGACCGAACAACTTGTCCGCGAGGGAAATCGGTCGATAAGTTGAGCTCATCAGGCGACCAATTCCGTTGATCAGCGATAGCTGTCCCTCTGCGAATACTCGCACCGGTTCATGGTTATCACCAACGACGGCCGACGGGATGACGAGGACGAACATGTTGTCGCGTGGTGCCACATGCACAGCTTGCCCCGCCAACCAAAACGGCAGATCTTCGAGGTCAAACTGATGGCCGACCAGGGGCACTATCCAAGAAGCAATTTGTCGATTGTCCACTGTGTGACTCTATGGAGGTGTAGAAACTGAGGCCCGATGGTTTCTAGAACCCTTTTCAGCTTTTATAAGTCGCACGGTTCATGTCACGATCTGTTTAAAGCCAAACGCATTGAACATCTCTAAACACATGTTTTCGGCAATCGGCATGAGATCTTCACCAACCCCTCTAAAGTGTTCAGGCCACACTACTTCGTTCTTTGGATAAGGCTCAGAAAATCTGTCAAATTGGGTTGCAGTATAGATTCTGGTCCCCTTCGCATTGAGGTACGCAACGGTCAAAAGATATGGCACGTCTGTTTCAGAAACATCCAAAATTTCTTTCAGCATTTCACAGAACGCCCGAAATATGTCGCATGTTCCGGAGTGAATAATATAGCAGTCATGCTCGCCGATCTTATTGACTCGGATGTCTCGATAAATGAGAGAGACATAGCCTGTTCTGTGGGTTTCTGTTTCCCAGAGTGAATTCTCCCGGCGATCCCGCCCCATTAAACCATCAATAGTCGGTCGAGGTGCTACATCGCTGGCGAGGTTGGCATAATGACTGTATCGTTGGCGCCGCATGTCTCCCCGAATCACTTTTTCGTAAGGAGCGCTCAAGATATCCCAGAAAGACTCTGGGCGAATGAGTGGCATTGCCTGAAGAAAGAAGGCCGGCTGCCCCCCAATCAAAGATTCGCGGGCTTCGGAGAGCTTTCCTTTAATAAAATCGCGAGCATGTGCTTCAGCAGACGCGGAAGTAAGGACTGCTTCGCGAATCTCATGTGTACTCATCGGAACACTCGATTCCGAGTGACGCACGTAGAACAAACGATTTTTTTCATACTGCACCATATGTGGGCGACCAAGACTTTGCGGAATGTGTATGCAGATGCACGATTTCCCGTTCGCGAGCGGGATATTTTTGATCTTAAGACCAGGAATCCGTGGATCGATGGATGTGCTCGCAAGCCTCTCGAGATCCTGTGCGAGTGTTTCGCCACCATCCAATCCTACAATCTGGCCATCGACACTCACTCCGTCAGTTGGTTCTTTCACGCCTAAGAACACTTGGCCGCCCGCGGCGTTAGCAAAAGCAGTCACATCCTTTAGAAACTCCCTCTTCGAATCCTTCTCTGAAGTTTTGGATAGGCTCTCTTTATAATCCAAATAAACTCCTTCCGGAACGGCAAGAGCCAAGAACTTCCGAAGGTCGTCCTCGGTGAACGCTAATACTTTCTGAGAGGTCAGGTACATATTGTGAAGGGCTATTGTGGGGCCGACCTACTAGACTAGCTGCAAATAGAAACTCAAGGCCGTCTTTTTATTCGTAACAGGATCATTACTGTTTGTGAAGTCAAAGTTCCAGGCAATCCTCTGACTTATTGAAAATCCAATAAACTCCGTCCGCAGTATATTGCTATAATTGTTGGTTCTCTCAACCATCCCGCCAACGGGTGGCCTGCTAGGTCTCCCACCGCGCGCGTCCAACGAGGGCCTTCTGAGGCCGCGCGTTGCGCGAGCACAGGGGACCAGCAGCGGGCCTAGTCTCCCCGTTCACTCCCATATCGTTTATAGGGGAGTAGCCAGATTGTCCTTTACTGCGCGCATCGAGGGACCGCCGTATCATCGCGGGGCCTCTGCGAGCAAGAAGGACAGTCTGGCTATTCCCCTCTCATCCGTCTCACCCATCCGAACAGACGACGCGCGGTACCGTTCCGCTCAGTGGGATAGTGGAACAGGCCCACACCTGCTATAGTTGAGACCACGACGTGTGATGTCACCCCCACTGGATAGCAAGGAGGACGACCATGCGACAGATCCGCACCCGGCTCTCAACCCTCATCTGCATGACCGCGCTCCTGGTGCTCGCGTCAGGCTGCACACTGAAGGCCACGGTCAAACAGACCACGGATTCCACCTCCAACGTCACGGGCACGACCTCCGGCCGCACCTGGTTCACCGAAGACGGCCTCTTGCATCCAGAGCATAAGCTCACCGCCTTCATGGCCTTGAACCAGACGAATGTGGAGCAGGACCTGGCGCGAGGACAGGGGGAATATGTTACATCGCTCAGTACCCTCTTGGGACTATCGGACGACCGGCAAGCGGCCTTTCACGAGAAGGCACAGGGGGCGTTCGAGACGCTCATCACGTCCGATCATGAAACCCGGCTCCAACAGTTGCGGATGCTGGCGCGGTAGCAACTGAAAAACGATCGATACAGCACCTGCAACCGGCCATCGATCTTGCCGCGGACCTGGCAAGCACGCTGGGCAGCGGCAAGGTCCTATTCGAGCTGGTGCATCTTGGGAAGGAAGCCGAGGCCCTGAAATATATTCGCCCGAGCGCCCCGGATGGAAGGAGGACATACCAGTCTGTTCGATCTGCTTCGCGAAAGCACCACCGAACGGGTGGTCCGTGGCGCGTGCTGCCCCTTGCTCGCTATTCCTGCCTAACCTGATTGATCCGTTCGCTCCACTCAATCTGCTCGTGCGGTCTGTCCGCAGCCTCCCGCCCAAGAACGGCTCGCACTACCGCCCCATCACGAAACACCACGAAGTTCGACGGCACCGCTGGCACGCGCGGACCCGGCAAGATGACTCCTGCGAGATTCAACGGATCACTGGCAGACAGTTTGATGTCGTGAGAGACAGCACCAGACTCGTTCTGTTTTCTCACCGCCCGTAACGATTCAACAGCTTCCGGCAAGGCGAATTGCTCCCCTGTAAAGCCGCTCACAAACCTCCCCCCACGGATCTCGCCTTGCAACTCCATCCGGCGGTACTGCACCAGCAGATCGCGCCAGGACAGGACCAGCGACTCCCGCCCCAACAAATCGCGGAACACCACGCCGTATCGGCGAAGCAACTGGCGCGCGACCTGATCAACATGGCTACTCGCTGAAGGCTGATGGCCAATGGTGTTTCGGAGCAGTGCCCAACGACCGGCAGCATGGCGCGGTCGGCGCGCACGCTCTCGTCCTTCCGCCCGCCGCCGACGTGGATCCATCAGCGCACGCAAGTTGTCGAAGCCATCTGCCGTCACCAATCCTGCTGCCACCAGCTCCCACAGTCCGTCCTCGACTTCCGACGGCAGATGGCTGGTGCTCCGCACGAGATCGGCAAAGAAACTTGCCCCGCCGTCGCGCAAGGCTCGGGAAAGATCCCGCGCCACATCGCCCAATCCAGCCAGGGGATCGGAGACCGATGTCCTCTCCTCATCACCGAATGCGGCAAGCAACCAGGCCCCTTGTTCCCGTGGGAACACACTAATAGGCGCGACTGCCGTGGGAACAATCCGTCGACCGGGAGTGCCGGCTGATTCCTGAGCCAATCGTGGATGCGGACTAAGCCGCCCCCAGCTCACCGCGCCGCTCAGACAGAGCCGGTCCAACCACTCCGGCTCATACTTCGCCAACCGCATCCGAAGCACATGCGGCTCCCAGGCCGAGGCTGCGGCTTCGAAGCCGGCCAACTGCGCGATGATGACCAAAAGACCGGCCTCGCCATGGAGGCGCGACCCGGGGGAGATATGTTGCCATTGAAATAAAAATCGCATGAAGTCAGCCGCGGTCACCGGCTCAACTTCCTTGCGTAGTCTGCCGATGGTCAGACGATGAATGCGCGCCAGTAGCCGGCGGTGGCACCACTCGGGCGCTCCGGCGCCCGCCAGTCCTGAGTGCTGAGTTCTGAGTTCTGAGTTAGGTCGAAACTGTCCACGGAGGACTTGCCCGGATGCTTCGAGACGAACCAATGATTGATCAATCGCCTGAGTCGGACAATGCAATCGCCTCGCAAGTTCGATCGCCGTCGTTGGTCCGATGCTCTCCATCCAGCCGAGGACGATGGCATCGAGCATCGCCTCGTCGCCGCTTGCGAACATCGTCTCGATCTGTGCTCGGCTCTCCGCAGCCACCCATCCCCTCGCCTCTCGCCCCTCGCCTCTCGCCACCAATTCGGCGGCGCGCCTCTCCTCGATCAAGCGCGGCAGGTGAATCGCCCAGTCCTTGACCTCCTCGACCGGCAGCCAGAGTAACGTAAGCAAGGCATCGTGCAATTCATCCGGATCGCGCACGACGGGCCAGGACTCCCGTTGTACCTCCTCAATCGCTGCTGGGTCCAATGCCCCGACTTCGCCGGCCAGTTGAGCCGGCAACGTACGCCGCATCTCCACCGCCCGCGCCCGCCGCTCTTCCAACGGCGCATCGTCGAGAAACGCATAGGGGTTGGCATTCAAGATCTCGTGCGAGAACGGAGAGGGCATCGGCGTATCGACCGCCACACAGCGGATAGCCCCTGCTTCAATCTGCTTGAGGAGCGCAGTCAACCCCTCGAGATCCATCGCCTCGGTAAAACAGTCACGCAGGGTCTCGTTGACGAGCGGATGATCCGGGATTTGGCGCGTCCGCTCACCGACAATATTGTCCTGGCAGGCCATCGCGTCGGGGAAGACGGCCCCAAGAAGATCCTCCGCCTTCATCCGTTGAATCTGCGGCGGAACCTTCTTGCCATGGGAGAAACGCAGCAACACCAACGCACGGCTGACATTCCAGCGCCAGCGCGTCATAAACATCGGCGCTTGGAGCACGGCGGGAATCAAGACCTCGCGAAGCGACTGGCTGTGGATAAACCCGAACACCGCATCGAGCGGGAAACTGTGCTTCTCGCCGAGCGAGATGACGATTCCGTTGTCAGTCGCCGCAGCTTGCAATTCGAAATCGAAGGTCACGCAGAACCGCTTCCGCAAGGCGAGGCCCCAGGCCCGATTGAACCGCCCTCCGAATGGCGTGTGCAACACGAGCTGCATCCCTCCGCTTTCATCGAAGAACCGCTCTGCGACGATCGTTTGTTGAGTCGGCACCGTTCCGAGCACCGCCTTACCTGCCAACACATACTCGACAGCCTGTTGTGCTCCGCGCTGATCCAGGGCGCACTCTTGCCGCAGCCATTGAACAGGTGAGGCGTAAGGGGTGAGGGGTGAGGGGTTCTCGTCGATACGTCGATCAATCTCCGCTCGAAGACTAGCCACTTCGGCGGAGAGTTCTGCCGTGCGGGATGGGGCTTCGCCTCGCCAGAAGGGGATGTTGGGCGGGGCTCCGTGAGCGTTCTCCACCCGCACCTTGCCCATCTCTATGCCCTTGATGCGCCAGGAGGTGTTTCCCAGCAACATAATGTCGCCGGACAAACTCTCCA
>SPAX01000069.1 GCA_005239475.1 Nitrospira sp.
CGAACTCCGCAAGTACCGCGAGAAGCGGGGTCGCACCGAGGTACGCACGTCTCCGATCCCGCCATTGCGAGGCGTAATCTGCAAACTGTTTCCAAAAGAAGGCTACGGATTCATCCTCAAGGAGGGCGGCGGCGAGGTGTACTTTCACAAACACGCGCTGCAGAATTTCACGTTCGATGAATTGAGTGACGGCACTGATGTCACCTTCAACCTAGAAGAGGGCGAGAAAGGCCCTCAGGCGACGACGGTTCACCGCCCGTCCCCCATCGTCCCCTAGCAGGATGTTGAGAAAGTGCGCCAGTACCACAACCCGTGAAGCGCAAGACAGGCGAGAAAGAGGTACTTCATGCCCATGTACGACTATAAATGTCTGGACTGCGGAAAAGAATCGTTGATAGTCTTGACGCTAAAGGAACATGAATCCACCAAAGTAACATGCCCGAAATGCGGCAGCAGCAAGATGCAGCAACTTTATTCGCCGTTCGTGGCCCACACGACCAAGAAAAGCTGACAGCATGCTGAAAATGACCCCCAGCGTGATATGACCGTTATTTGGTTTGTCTCGTTTATTTGGTTTGTTTGGTTTCTCTGGGTCAAGCAACAAAACAAACCAGATCAACCAGATGAACCAGACAGACCAGAAGTTTTCCGCAGCTGTTTAGGAGGCGTGATGCGTATTTTCTCCCGGAGTATGACAGCCACTCTGATCTTGGGGCTCATCGGCCTTCTTTTTACTCCTCTCCTCCGCGGACAAGAATATCCCGCCGATATCACACGCGGCAAAGACGTGTACCAGCGCCATTGCCAGGCCTGCCACGGTGTCGGAGGCTGGGGGGATGGACCGGACGCGAAGGCTCTCAAAGTGGCACCGGCCAATTTTCACCGCTTTGCATCCTTTCTGAAATCCGACGAAGAACTCTTGAGGACCATCGAATTCGGGGTCGTCTTCAGCCCCATGCATGCATGGCGAGGCCAGCTGACGGACGGGGAAATGCAGGACGTGGTGGCCTACATTCGTCTGTTATCCCAACAGGCGCGTTAGATAACGTCGTATCCGAGCATGGGATTATTGATATGACCGTCACAAAGCCATGAGTTCACTAAGGGAAGAGCTGTGGGTCGGCGATGCCTTGCTGATCGCCGATATCCAGAACGATTTTCTCACCGGCGGAGTCTTAGGGGTGAAGGAAGGCGACGAGATCCTCCCCGTCCTGCGCGGGTACATCGATCGTTTCCAATCACGCGGCCTGCCGATTTTCTTGTCGCAAGACTGGCATCCCCCCAACCATTGTTCCTTTCGCGAGCAGGGCGGGCCCTGGCCAATCCATTGCGTGGCTGGAACGACCGGCGCTCTGCCGCCCCTCTCGTTCCCCATCCCGAAGACGGCCACCATCATTCATAAGGCGACCCTGCCGGACAAGGAAGCCTATTCGGCATTCCAAGATACGCCCCTGCACAGGCACTTGCAGGCTGCAGGCATCAAGCGACTCTTCATCGGCGGGCTCGCAACGGACTATTGCGTCCTCAATACGGTCAGAGACGCGCGGGTGCTCGGCTACCACGTCTGCTTGCTGACCGATGCAATCCGGGCCGTCAATGTGGCCTGGGAGGATGGACGCAAGGCGGAAGAGGCCATGATTCGGTTGGGAGCGATCCCGACCCGTCTGGAAGGCCTCGTTGCATGAATCCCAGCTCCACGGTCCTCCTGACCGACCTCTATCAACTCACCATGGTGCAGGCCTACGTCGAGCAAGGAATGATGGACACCGCTGTCTTTGAGTTTTTCGTCAGGAGGTTACCGCCCCAACGTGGCTTCTTGATGGCCGCCGGGTTGGAGCAAGTCCTGGACTTCTTGGAACAGCTGCACGTCAGCCCGGCTGAGTTGGAATGGCTCAAACAAACCGGACGGTTCAGTCCTTCGTGCCTGGACTATCTGGAAACCCTGCGGTTCTCCGGCGACGTGCACGCCATGCAGGAAGGAACGGTGTTTTTTCCTCATGAGCCGATCCTTCGCGTGACCGCTCCCCTCCCCCAAGCGCAGCTCATCGAAACCAGGATCATGAATCTGCTCAACTTTCAGACGCTCATCGCCTCGAAAGCGGCGCGATCGGTCTTGGCCGCCGGAGGGAAACCGCTCATTGATTTTGGATTGCGTCGGGCACACGGCGCGGAAGCCGGCCTACTCGCTGCTCGAGCCAGCTATCTGGCCGGCTTTGCCGGAACCGCGACGGTCCTCGCCGGCATGGAATATGACATTCCGATCTACGGCACCATGGCCCATTCCTTTGTGCAGGCCCACAAAGACGAGAAGACCGCCTTCGAGCATTTCGCACTGGCTCAGCCGGAAAATGCAGTCCTCTTGATCGATACCTACGACACGGAGGTGGCGGCACACAAAGTGGTGGCACTGGCTCCGAGCTTGAAACAGCAGGGCATCATGGTGAAAGGTGTACGGTTAGATAGCGGCGACCTGGCAGACCATGCGCGAAAAGTCCGGCGCATCTTGGATGATGGGGGCTTGCCACAAGCCCAGATCCTGGCGAGCGGCAATCTTGACGAATACCAACTGCAGCAGTTGATCGCCGGTGGAGCACCGATCGACAGTTTTGCCGTCGGCACCGCCATGACCACGTCGGCCGATGCACCGTCGCTCGATTGTGCCTACAAACTTCAAGAGTATGCGGGCCGACCCTGCCGGAAGCGATCGGAAGGGAAAGCCACCTGGCCTGGCCGCAAACAGGTCTACCGACAGTTCCGCCGCGATGGACGATATGATTACGATGTTGTGACCACGGTGCAGGCCTCCGGAGCAGGAGATCCGCTCTTGCATCCCGTGATGACAGAGGGCCGCCGCCTCGTTCCTGCCCAGAAATTGACGGAACTGCGTCAACGGGCCGCCGCACAGTTGGCACTGTTGCCCGATTCGCTTCGGAGTCTTGAGTGCGACCACCCCTATGACGTTCGGATCTCGCAATCGCTTCAGGATCTCGCGCTCGCCGTGGACCAATGTGTGTAGTTATCATGTATCATGCCCCACACCACCGAAGAATCTTTCTCAAGGAGACACCACATGAACCGAACGTATACTGGAGTCTGTGCCGTCCACAGTGTGTTGATCGCGGTGCTGACTATCAGCACACCGGCCATCACCCAGGCAGCAGAGCCGAGTCAGGCAGGCAGGCAGCCCACCCGCTGTGACAGCACATACAGAAAGAAACCCGTTCCGCCCAAGCAGCTGCAGGCGATCGTGGAATCGCATGGACAGTGGCTCGAACACCGTGAGAAGCCGGAATATCAACGCGCGGACCTGTGCCAGGCAGACTTGCGCCACGCGAAACTCGCTGGGGCCAATCTGGAACGGGCAGGATTGGAAGGGGCCCTCCTCCGCCAGGCGAATCTGTCCCAAAGTAATTTGTCACAAGCGAGCCTCTCGGGAGCCGATCTCACGAGAGCCGTCTTGGAAGATAGCAACCTCGTGGGAGCCGATCTCCGGCATGCACGATTGTCGAACGCCAATCTGTCCCATGCGATAGGCGATGAAGCGGCGCTCTACAACGCCGTTCTGACCGGGGCACAACTGCGCGAATCCACCTTCGAACGGGCCCATTTCGAGGGAGCGGACCTCGCATCAGCTGATCTGAAGAACGCTTCCTTCGTCGACGCCTACTTCTACGGCGCCAACCTCGCCCGGGCCATCTTGGCAGAGACAGACCTGATGGGGGCCGACCTCCGCCGCACAGTCTTGACCAAAGCCAACGCGCATCAGACCAACCTGCAAGGCGCGCTCTTGGACGGGGCTCAACTGGAGGGCGCTCGTCTGGTCGAAGCGGATCTGGAAGGAGCCTATCTGGACGAAGCCAATCTGACTGAGGCCAGCCTGCAAGACGCGCTGCTCCGGGGAGCCGATCTCCGCTTTACGAATCTGCAATCGGCGGGCTTTCAGCGGGCCGATCTGGAGGGGGTAAACTTCGAGGGGGCGCGCCTCGTGAAGACCAATCTGCAGTCTGCCAACCTCAGAATGGCGATCCTCTACCACGCGAATCTCGACCAGGCGGATTTCCGAGATGCACGGATGCCTCACGCGGTGCTGATCGGTGCACGAGGAACGGGCACGATCTTCACCAAAGCCGACCTAAGCGGTATCTATGCGCCGAATGTCTCGCTTCAGCGCGCGCAATTCAATGAAGCGATCTTGGAATCGGTCAATCTCGTCGCAGCGGACCTGAACGGTTCGAACTTCACCCTTGCCAATCTCACCAATGCCAACCTCCAAGAGGCGAACCTCCGAGGCGCCACGTTATCCGAAGCCGATCTCACCGGCGCGCGACTGGATGCGGCAGATCTCCACCGCGCGACGTTGCATGGAGCCAACCTGTCTTCAGTTTCAGGCTTGACTCAGGCGCAACTCGATACGGCCTGCGTGGACGAGCAGACGAAATTACCGGCGGAACTCAGCCGCCCAGCTCCCTGTGCGGCGGCCAAGGCCAAGCGCTAGCGACTTCTCCTTCTTTCAGTAAATAAAGGGGAGGGGAGTAAGGATAGAGCAAATCGTGCGACGCACGTTGAACGAGCGCGCACTACCTCGTGCGCCCACCAATTCTGGTACGGCCAGGACTGAGCACCACGAAACTGCCGATCAACTGTGTCTGGAATTTTGCGATGAGGCTCACCACGGTATTCGGCAAGGTCTTTCGAGTGGCGGCGGGATAGCGGATGAAAATGACTCCACCGGATGGCTCCGCATTCGCATACACCAACTGTCCGAAATCTTTATCTTCCGTCAGCAGCACGCGCCGCTCACGAAGGGCCAAGCTCATGACCGCAGCGTCGTCCAATCCAGGCAGGAGTTCTGCAACTGCATGGATATCATGACCTGCTGTTCGAAGCGCTCGAACCACAGCAAAGTCGCAGCTTTCATCGGCAAGGAAGCGCACCGCTTAGCGTTTGGCCCGCTTCCGCGGGGCGGAAGAACCCACAAGGACCGTTTCCTCATGAGCCACGGTATCGGCGGCATACCCAATCGCAGCCTGGATATCTGCTTTGGTCAGACGGGGGTAGGCATCGAGCAAGTCGGCCTCTGTCGCACCTTCGCCAAGCTTTCGAAGAAGCAGCTCAACGGGAATGCGTGTGCCGCGGATGACGGGCTTGCCCATCATCACTTTCGGGTTCATCTCGATCCGATTCGTCACGGTCATCGCCAGGCTCCCTCGTCCAATCGGCGCTCAGCTTACCATAAGTAACCCGCTTATGGCAGCATGACCTGGCCTACGGTCCCTCACTTTTTCAGATGAAGGCGCAGAGCAGGCGCCCGGCAAATGTCGAGGCCGGGAAACCGTTGAAGTCTGCTGTCCCCAAAACCTGCAAGAATTCAGGTCCACAAGGCCTCGAAATTCCAGCCTGCCAAAACGAGCCCTGTAGTGTCCCCAAATCAGAAAATTGAAGGACAGGTCTAGTTGCAGGACCAGCGGTTTAGGAAGCCGTTCTCACTATCCTCCTCCAGCCTATTCCAGCTCATTGAGGCCCACTCCATCAAAGGTGTACAAGGTTTGCACGAAACTCGAACTTTGGCTGGAGTAGGCTGGGGTGAGGTGGAGTTGAGCACAAAAAGAGCACAATTGTGTGCTCCTCGCTTGGATCGGAACTAACTTTGGGAGGGCATAAGAGATCCGGGTCTAAATGCGGCCTAACGCAAAGTTCAGCCGAGGCGAAGCCGTTGACTGGAGCTTGAAGTTAGGTCTTAGTCTCCGCCGCACGTTGGAGCGCGGCATTTATTCCTTCCTTTGGGAAAAGCTGGCAAATGGCCTTCTCTGAGCTTAAGTAGCGTTGGACGAAGGACCGCATACCGTCAAGGGTGACTATCTCGACATGCGATAACCACATGCGTGTGCCCGCGAGCTTCGTACCCATTTCGTAATCCTTGTCGATGAAGCAAGAGCAGCGATTTGACGATTCTGGGTCACTCACACGGTTTCCGTCCTCGTCGTACAGTACTATCGAAAGTCGATCGTTCGGAACGACTACAAAAGGGATAACCATGGATTGATAAACATCTTGTTTGTCATTGCCATCGTCATCGTCCCAATAGACTCGCTCTACAAGATCAGCAGCCGAGCTTAGACATTGCCCCCACTTTTCGTAGAGCTCGCTATCGTTGGCCGAAATGCTGCCGTCGACAGCCCTTCCTACTTGCACCGTGCTCTTTCCGACCGGCTCGCCCCGCTTGTACATACTGTGCTCGCCGATGATGCTTAACGTCTTAGCGCGCGACTGATGAATGGTCAGGCTAACAAAGCTGCCACGAGACTCAGGCTCCGTAACTAGGGCGACTTGGTGGTAACTTTCCTGCTCGTGACGCGGTACGCAGGATATCAGTATCGGGAAATTCTCTCGGATGTTCTTACATTCGATTGCTAACCGAACACGGTGCCTCTGAATTGCGGTTATCGATCGGATGTCGAACTCCCGAGACTTCTTTGTAACGGCATCCTCATAGAGCCCGCCGTGTTCACAGTTCAGCCCACTCTCCCTCAGCATCTTGAGTACAGCAAGCTCAAAGCTAAAGTCCGAATACGCGTTTAGGTACTCCAAGAGGTCTGACTGGCCAATACGATCAGCCTTTAACTTTGCCATCTGCTTGGCCTCCGGCGTGTTCTCTGTTGCGGCATACTTGCAGCAGACTTAACGTCCGCGTTGAACGGCGCGAGCAAGCGCGTGAGGCGCGGATTGCGAGCGGCCGTTTTCGAACGCGTGGTTAGACATAGCCTTTCGCTTCTTGATGCTTCGCATCGCACTCTTGATGAATAAGCCTCGTGTTCGGCTTGGTGTACCCGACAGCCGCAATTAGTCGATCGAGAACCGCATAGCGCTCAGGGAGTTCCTTGCCACAGATGGCACAAAGGCCACGCTGCTCTTTCCACTTCTGGTCCTTCAACTTTCGCCGGACCATTGGTTTGCTGCGTTCGTCGTACGTGAGCTCTTTGAACACCTTCCGCCTGTACGCGAACAGGAGCTCCCTGTCGCCGTGGCTCAGAGTTTCTAGCTTCGTGCGAATCTCCGAGAGCAAGACATTTGCCTGCGCGAGTTCTTCGGGAGACAGTTGACGGTTCGCCATGGTTGGCAATGCCTAACTATTGAGTGTGCTGACCGGCATAGTTCCCACAGTCAGAATGGACAATGGCGCGTGATTCTTGGGCCTATTCATCATTTGTCAACGCTTCCTCTGGTGTTGAGTCAGCGTGTTATACAGAGCGGCATAATTCCGTTATGGCTACATAGTTGCGAATGGTTAAAACCCGAGTCTGTACGTCCAGCGAGCTCCGAGACGAAAAAGCCTCGCGATCAAAATCCTCTGTCCTACGGTTATCGCAATGCCCTATTTCCCTTCTGTTTACGCTCCTTGCAACAGCTGGCTCGAAAACAACTGTTTTTGAACAAATCCTTGGCACCGCGAAATTTACTTGTCACTAAACCACGCCTTTCATGAACTTACGCAACCAATCACGCGCATCTTCAATGAAAAATTGATCATCTGTAATCCGAGGGAAAATTTTCTGATATGCCACTTTCAGCTCTAGCTGCTCTTTTGCACCCCGTGGCAAGTTGACCACACGGACTTCACCATCCTTTCCTTTGAGGCTTTCAACAAACAAGAACTGTGCAGCCAAATCGGTGATCGGCAAGGAATATCCAACGAACACGACAAGGTCTGACTCACGAAGCTTAATATATGCTTGCCCCCAGATAGATTTCAGGATTTGCTCTGTATTCAAGGAGGTCTTAGTAAGAAGTGGCGGGACAATGAAAGGACTTTTCTGGAGGAGAGTCTCAATTCTGGGTCGAACTTCATTGTCTCCCGTCCACTCTTCGTGATGAACGATACTGTCAATTGAATATGGCCGTGTATACCCTAGCTTAATGCGCCAGTTAATTGATCCATGCAGCTTTAAAAGAAGAGTTGAGGATTTGAAGTAGTATACCCAAGGAGTCTCACCAATACATGAATCAGACGGCCTGAGAAAAAAACCATATCCGCTACTCGGATGCCACTGCGGAATAGGAATGCCAGGCGATGGAGTTTGAACTAGCAATAACGCTTCATCTAGCACATCGTCATAGTTGAATGTGATACAAGTGGCACTGTTGTTTACACAGTAACGGGCAAACTCTGCAAAGTATTCAGGGTAGGCTACCCCCTTCATCTTTGCTCGACGAAGACGCTCGCGGAATAGATCATGAACATCTGTCAGCAAAGGCTTGTACTGCAGCTCGGCGTCTTCACGATCGTATGGCATGGGGCTCTCAAACCGTGTCATCAATCGCTCAATGTTGATAAGCCCATTAGCGGCCCGTACCTTCTCATGAGACAAAATTTCTTGGGCGCGGTCCATGCCCTTATACTTCTCTAAGAGAGCATCAATGTTGTAGTCATCGTTCAGAAGCGGCGCATCTGGCATAAATGCCTTTGTGAATCCGGCGCCCAACACGAATACTGGGTGAGAGGTATCTTTTAGAGTCACTCTTCAGTCTCCAACTCACTAGCGGGGACTAACAAATTGTTTGTTTTTGGAACAGGCGGAAGGATACGTCAAAGCCCTAGAAAAATCGACTTTTCTGGTCTTGCGTTGGAGAGAGGTTTTTGAACACTATCCGCAGAACGACTAGGCAGGCGGAAAGAGGCTGAAAGTTATTTTGAAGGCTCTGTCTACGGTACGAAGTGATGACCCGATCGGTACTCGAACCGGAACGCGAGCTTCCAATATATCTGCCAACAAACGGTCTCTGTGCATCGTTCAGTTCAGGCTCCCGCAGGATGCTCAAAATGACATCCCAGCAAGGCCGCAGGGAGCTCGGCGACTGAAGCGCATTCCTTTTCCACCCACCCACCCCGAGCTGCCAAGACGGCTCTATCACCGAGGGGTACGTTGCAGGGAGACGGGCGACTGAGAACGACGCTTGAGGAAAAGCGCGTCTCGGCGCGCTGGGGTTGGGCGGGTGAGAAGGGCGTCATTTTCAGCATCCTGCTAAGACCAATACTGCGACGCCTTGGTGTAACCAAACAATAGATCGCGCCGCGCCAGGATACCGACGAGCTTGCCGTTCCGAACCACAGGCACCCGCGTAATGTAGCGATCCTGGAACAGATTCGCGACCTCCTCCAGCTTCATCTCTTCAGTGGCCGTCACCGGGTGAGTACTCATCATTTCGACAGCCATCACCTTCCGCAGATCCCGGCCCTCGATCATCGCCTGAAGCAGATCATACTCGCTTATCAGACCAACCAAGGTCCGGTCCTCCTCCACTACCGGCAGGCTGCCGAAGTTTCGCTGGGTCATCAGCCGGCTGATGGTCAAGGCATCGGTCCTGGTCCCACAGGTAAAGACCGCGTCCTGCATCAATTGCCCCACGGTCAAGGTCTTCGGGTCGCAGGCCGTCGCAAGGAACTCCGTTTTTCGCATAAACCCTCCTTCTTATCCTCTATCTAAGAGCCTGCAGCACAACAGAAAAGCATTCCCGCGTGATGCTCAAAATGGCTGTCAGCAAGGCCGCAGCCGATGGAAGCACCGGAGGCGTAGCCTCTGGGCTACGTTGAGGATGCTTTCGAGGTGAGAACGCCGCTGACGGCCATTTTCAGCATCACGCACGCCCGGCCGCCAGGTAGGCACGTAGCACATCCCGCCTGGCGATGATGCCCACGAGCTTGTCTTTAGCGTCCACCACCGGCACACGAATCAAATCACTGGCTCTAAACACATGAACCAGCGTAGTGAGCATTGCTTCCGGGTGAATCGAATAGGGGTTAAACGTCATGATATCACTGGCGGCGACGGCACCAAGCTTGTGTCCATCATCCAATGCACCCAGCAGATCATGTTCGCTCACGATGCCCAGGAGCTTATCTTTGGCATCCACCACCGGCACGGCCCCGAATCCCTCGATCATGAGCGACGCGATGACGTCGCCTTTGGTCCTGAGATGAGCAGACTGCACCTGTTTCTGCATAACCTGCTTGACCGTCATCGCGCCAAAATCTTTCTTCGTACCTGTCCTAGCCTTCTTCTTTGTCGGCATGTATCCCCTCCTCACTGGTGATCAAGTAGGATAGCCAAACGAGACTGGCGGGACGGGTTCATCTGGTCTGTTTTGTTCACCTGGTTAGTCTCGTTCAACCAAACAAACCAAATAGACTAGATAAACAAGAGAAACCATCCGGGTCTCGCGCGTCACGCGCCACGGTCTGTGGCTCCGGCTGACTTTTTCAACAGCCTGCTAATACCTCATTGACTGACCGCTTCTCCGGACGATTCCGCGCTCCCCCTACTCCTCCGGCCAGCGGAGATGCACAGTCTTCATCTTTCCCGTTTCCACCGTTACCCCCTTGAGACCCTGCGTCTGGCCCGCGTGGACCGCCGTGAGGTGATAGGTGCCGGACGGAAGTTCGACAAACAACCAAGGTCCGTTGACATGGTCACTGGGAATGTTGATCGAAGGCCCCCCTTTTGCTGACTGAATGGTCACTGCCACTCCAGCCAGAAAGGGCTTCCCTCCCGCAGTAAACACGAGCTTCAGCGAGAAAGGGGGATACTCGGCGGTACGTTCATCGATCCCGACCCCGGCACTGAAATAGCGGACACCCTCTGCCCGATAGAGCGGGAGCGAGTCTTTGGACAGCTGACCGTTCACCTGATATTCCATTTCGAGAAACTCGCCGGACTCCCCGATTCGGGCGACCGATCCCCCCTCAGCCAAGCTCATTCCCCCACAGAGGCTACTCCACAACGCAAGCACCGAAATCAGTATCTGTCTCATAGACCCCTCCTACTAGCACTCTAGCGCATGGATTACGCAATGTAAGTGCCACAGCCCCAAATCAGACAAGGCCCCGGATTCTCGCGCACGGAACCATCTATTCCCCCGCTGATCTTTTTCCCGTCCTTCAGAACTGGGGCCAATCACCACAGTGATCCGTTTGAAGCTGCTGCAAAACGCCGCAGAACCCGACTCAGAGACACCGGTCTCTCTCCACAAACCATGAGAATGATAGCGCGTTTCACATACTCGCCATCACTTCTCACAGGCACATCCAATGCAGAACTGATACCCGGGGTCGTCCGCTGGTTGTTGGCCGTCATTGTCATTGAGGAAAGGAGTCTGTCATGCATATTCTTTGTGCCGTGGATGGGTCTGAATGGTCGCGGTGGGGGGTACAGGCACTTAAAGCGCTCGCCGAACTGGAGCCGGAGGATGTGACGCTGCTCCATGTGGTCGATCCGTCGGCCCTCCGATCGGGCAGAGGCAGGAATCCAGTGGCAGAGAAGCGCGCCCTGGCCGCCATGGAGAAGGCCGGTGGAATCCTCCTCCGCGAAGCAGAGCGATCAGCTCGAGTCGCCCTCGGGCAGGCCGCAACCGGCCCCCGCACCAAACTCCACCGCACCTTAGCCCATGGCCCCCTTGCCCGGACGATCGTGCGACAGGCGCGGCGGGTGAAGGCCGATCTCATCATCATCGGATCCCGCGGGTTGAGCGACATTCGAGGATTCCTGTTGGGGAGCATCTCCCGGCAGGTCGCGTCGATCGCCCCATGCTCCGTCTTCGTCGTGAAACAGCCGATCCCTCAGTTGACGCGTGTGACCCTCGCGGTCGATGACTCGAAGCACTCCCGAGCTGCCGCTCGATTTCTTCGATCCCGCGTTCTTCCGGAATCCGCCACGACCACTATCCTCTCCTCGGCCGAGAGACCGGTGACCGACTTGGCCGTTCGATACTTGTCCAAAGCCCAAGTCGCCGAGTTAGAACGACCGGTCGTCGAACGAGCCACGCAACTGGTCGCGACATTGCGGGATGAATTCCTGAAAGAAGGCTACGCCGTCGTCACGGACGTGCAGCAGGGCCATGTCATCGACACCATCATCAAACATGTGGAGGCCGATCATGCCGACCTCCTGGTGGTGGGGTCTCGAGACTTGACCAAGAGCGAGCGGCTCCATCTCGGCAGCGTCTCGGAGAGTCTCCTGAGACACGCCCCATGTTCCGTCCTGATCGTACGAGGCTGGCGTGCCTGACCTCGACAAGCCACAACTCCACCAACTGACGGTCAGTGAAATCTTCACACACCTGGAAACCAGGGAAGGCGGCTTGTCGCCCGAAGAGGCACAACAGCGACTCAGTCGGTATGGCCCCAATGTTCTGAAGGAGCCGAGTCACCATTCATTGATTCAAGGGTTCCTCCACCAGTTCACCCATTTCCTGGCCATTTTGCTCTGGATCGCCGCCGGCCTGGCTTTTACGGCAGAATTCATGAAGCCCGGCGAAGGGATGGCCACACTCGGCTGGGCGATCCTCGGCGTGATCGTCATCAACGCCGTCTTCGCCTTCTTTCAGGAATATAAAGCGGAGCGCGCGGTGCATGCCCTCCATCGCCTCCTCCCTGCCAGGGCATGGGTACTGCGAAGCAACCAACCACAAGACGTGTCGCGGAACGAGATCGTGCCGGGTGACGTGCTCTTGATCGAGGAGGGAGAACAGGTCCCTGCCGACGCCCGGCTCGTCGAAGCAAGTGAAATGCGTGTCGACATCTCTTCTCTCACAGGCGAATCCCAACCGAAGCGGCGGACAGCGGAGCCGGTCATCGATGGACACCTCCTGGACATTCCTAATCTCGTATTCGCCGGCACCCCCGTGCTCTCCGGCAGAGGTCGGGCGGTGGTGTTCGCCACCGGCATGCAGACGGAATTCGGCAAGATCGCCCGCCTCTCCACGAGCGTGGAGACCGACCTCAGCCCGCTGCAGAAAGAGATCACCAAGCTCACCCGCATTGTCGCCATGATTTCGTTGGCCATGGGAGCCTCGTTTTTTGCGATCGGGCTATGGACCGGCCTCGGCTTCTGGATCAGCGCAATCTTTGGAATCGGCATCATCGCGGCGAATGTGCCGGAAGGACTGCTCCCAACTGTGACGCTGGCCTTGGCGTTGGGCAGCCAGCGTATGGCCAAACGCCACGCCCTCATCAAGCAATTGACGTCCGTTGAAACCTTGGGTTGCACGACCGTCATCTGCACGGATAAGACCGGGACGCTGACCGAGAACCGGATGCGCGTGGCTCGTTTCTATGTGGACCATCTCGAAATCGTGGTGCAGGAAAGCTGTTTGGTGATCGCCGGACGCGTGACCAGCGCGCTCGAGGCCGAGGAGTATGCGCCGCTCTTCGATGCAATCATCCACTGCCACAATGCCAAGCGCGTCCGGCGGACCGACGGCCGATCCACCGTCACGGGTGATCCGACTGAAGTGGCCCTGGTCGAGTTCGCGCTGGATCACGGACTCCTCCACCAGGAACCGTTGCCCCGAATGGGCGAACTACCGTTCGACGCGGATCGGAAGCGCATGTCCACCCTCCATTGGCGTGAAGCACGGCTCGTGGCCTTCGTGAAGGGAGCGCCGGAATCGCTCGTGCCCCTCTGCAATCAGATGCTCCACCACACTGCACGCTCGCCGATAAGTCAGGAGGACCGCCAGCGCATCATGGCGCAAAGTCGTACCTTCGCACACCAGGCCTATCGGGTCCTGGCTGTGGCCATGCGTGACATTGAGCAGGGTATCGAGAAGCTGGACATCGACCAGGTGGAACAGAACCTCACCTTCCTCGGCCTCGTGGCGATGATGGATCCCCCGCGTCACGAAGTGCCGGAGGCCATCGCGCGCTGCCGCCAAGCCGGCGTCCGCGTTATCATGATTACCGGCGACCATCCGCTCACGGCTCTGGCTATCGCCCGCCAGATCGGGCTGGCACCGAAAGAGTCCCGCACCGAGCCGGTCGGATTCTGTCCCGTGATCGAAGGCCACCAGGTCGAAACGATGAGCGACGAGGCACTGCGTCGACTCCTCACGCCCACCCGTCCCGGCGAGCCCGAGCCGGTCTTCGCGCGCATGGCCCCCCGGCACAAGATGCGCGTGGTGTCGGTGCTGAAAGACATGGGCGAAGTGGTGGCCGTCACGGGCGACGGTGTGAACGACGCCCCGGCCATTAAGAAAGCCGATATCGGCATTGCGATGGGCATCGCTGGAACCGACGTGGCGAAAGAAACGGCGGACATGATTTTGCTCGACGACAACTTTGCGACCATCGTCAACGCCATTGAAGAGGGCCGTACGGTATTCGACAATATCAGGAAGTTTGCCACCTATGTGCTCGTGAGTAACGTGCCGGAAGTGGTCCCCTACTTGGCCTATGGATTTCTAGGGATGCCATTGGCCCTCACCATCCCGCAGGTCCTGGCGATTGACCTCGGCACCGACATGGTTCCGGCCATTGCGCTGGGGGCAGAGCCCCCTCATCCTGGTATTATGAATGTCCCGCCACGCCCAAAAAGCGAGCGGTTGCTCACCGTTCCGCTCCTGCTCAAAACCTATCTCTTCCTGGGACTGAACTCGGCACTCATGGCCATGGGCGCCTTTTTCCTCTATCTCTTTGCAAACGGCTGGAGTTGGGGAACCCCGTTGGACTGGTCTTCCCCTTTATATAAGGAGGCGACAACGGTGACTTTTGCCGGAATAGTCTTGGCACAGGTCGCTAACGTCTTTTCCTGCCGATCCGATCGGCTGTCGGTGGCTCGGTTCGGATGGTTCAGTAACCCGCTCATTCTATGGGGAGTTATCATCGAGATCACCATCCTTGCGTTGATTACGTACACCCCCTTGGGGAACGACATCTTCCGAACGGGTCCCTTGCCTGCCTGGATCTTCGGACCGCTCGCGCTGGGCGCCCTTGTGCTGCTACTCGCAGAGGAAAGTCGTAAGATCATCGTGAAGCGATTCACAAACAGTCGCGCAGCAAGCGGGTAGATCATGACCAGTAACCCCCAAGACCCGATTCGTGAGGTCCCTGTCACCGAGATCATTCCCCCCGGATCTTCCTCCATTCCGGCTCGCCATTCGTCGAGTGCCTCATCTGACCACGAGCACCGGCTCCCCTCCTCCATGCCCCTATTCCCTCCACCCCAGACAGGGCCCCGTCTGCCTTGGCTCATCGGCATCGTCGCCCTGCTCGCGATCATAGGAGCAGGAATCTGGTATTGGTGGACCGCCGGGACTCCGCCCGTCCACTACAAAACAGCGCTGGTCGATCGAGGCCCCATCACCGCGATTGTCACTGCCACCGGCACGGTCAATCCGGTCGTGTCTGTGCAGGTGGGCAGCCAAGTCTCCGGCAAAATCACCCGACTGATGGCGGACTTCAATTCCGTGGTCACGAAGGGCCAGGTCCTGGCCACGATCGACCAACAGCCATTCAAAGCGCGAGTAAGCCAAGCCCGCGCATCGCTCAAGAGCGGGCTTGGCAGTCTGGCAAAAGCGAAAAACATGGAGAATCAGCGGAAACTCGAACTTGATCGCATGACGACCCTGCGCCGGCAACAATTCGTCTCACAGGCGGATCTCGACCTCGCCGCGACGAACTTCCGCGACGCCCAGGCCCAAGTCGAGGTCTCGCAGGCGCAGGCGGATCAAGCGGTAGCCACATTGACCTCGGCCGAGCTGGATCTCGGCTACACGACGATCTACTCCCCGGTCAACGGCATCGTGGTGTCCCGCAACGTCGATGTCGGCCAGACCGTCGCCGCCAGTTTCCAAACGCCGACCCTGTTCGTGATCGCCCAGGACCTGACGCAGATGCAGGTGAACGCCAACGTCAGCGAATCCGACATCGGCGGGGTCGCGGAAGGCAAGCCGTCCAGCTTCCGCGTGGATGCCTATCCCAAACAGTTCTTCGAGGGCACGGTCACGCAGGTGCGCAATGCGCCAATCAGCATCCAGAACGTGGTGACCTATGACGTGGTGATCACGGTGGACAATCGGGATCTCAAGCTCAAGCCAGGGATGACGGCGAACGTGACGATCGTGACGGATAAGAAAGAAAATCCTCTACGCGTACCGAATGGGGCCTTGCGCTTCCGGATGCCGGCGGTCCCGGTGGACCGCACGGTCACGCAGGTCTGGGTGATGGATCAGGCGAAGCAGGTCCGGCAGACGGTGATCGCCACCGGCATCGCCGACTCCCTCTCCACAGAAATCGCAGAAGGGACGCTGAAGGAAGGAGACCAGGTGATCCTGGGAATTGAGACGCCCGAAGAACAAGCCCTGAAGAAGTTGCCGCCGGGCTTCGATGGCGGCCCGAGGATGAGATGAAAAGTGAAGAAGTTGCCGCCGGGCTTCGATGGCGGCCCGAGGATGAGATGAAAAGAAAAACAGGTTTCTCTGGTTGATCTGGTTTGTTTGGTTTCTCTTGTTGATGCGGCGCACCCGCTAACGAGACAAACCAGATAGACCAAATAAACCAGATGAACCGGTCAGTCGCACCCCATGTCTTTTCTCTGGCTCACAATCTTGTCGGCCCTCCGCATCCTCCGCCGCAATCCACTGCGCGCCGGGCTAACGATGCTCGGCATCATCATCGGCATCGGCGCCGTCGTGGCGATGGTCAGCTTGGGTCAGGGCGCCACTGCCTCCGTCCAAGCGGAAATCGCCAGCCTGGGCACCAACGTCCTCATCATCGTTCCGGGCGCCACGACCGTCGGTGGCGTGCGGGGCGGACTCGGCTCGATTTCCACTCTCACGGTCGATGATGCGGAGGACATCGAGAAGAAAGTCACGAGTGTCACCACGGTGATGTATGCGACTCGATCGGTCCTTCAAGTCATCCGGGAAAACAAAAATTGGAGCACGATCGTCCTCGGAACGACCCCTGTCTTTCCTGATATCCGGAGCTGGCCCATCGCGCAGGGCAACTTCTTCACGCAATCGGATATGGACTCTGCGGCAAAGGTAGTAGTGCTGGGGAAAACCGCGGCCCAGAACTTGTTCGAGCCGGGCGAAGAAGTAGTGGGAAGTGAGATCCGTATCAGAAACGTCCCGCTCCGTGTGATCGGCGTTCTGACATCGAAAGGACAGTCCATTACGGGACAGGACCAAGATGACTTCGTGGTGCTCCCCTTCTCAACCGCAGAACGCAAAGTCCAGGGGACGAAATTTCTTGGAACCGTCGGGATCATCCTGGTCGCCACGCAGACGCGCTATGAGATCCCTGCCGTCGTTGCAGACATCAAAGAGCTC
>SPAX01000007.1 GCA_005239475.1 Nitrospira sp.
GCCTGCCTCATCAATTCATTTCATTCAATCAATCTGAGCACTTTTGACCAGACTTCCCTCGATCTTCTAGGCAGAGTGCAAAGAACTCTCTGTGAGACACGAGCTCGCCGACAGCTGAGACCAGAAGGGCACATTCCAAGGAGCATACGCATACGCTATGGACGGGATCGCCGTGAACCCTGCAGCAAATGTGAGTCCTGAACCGCAAAGTATGTCGGCCGGTTCAGTAGAAGCATGCCCTCCCATAGAGAGCATATCGTTGCCGGACCCTGCTCATCTCACCGACCGCGTCTCGATAGACATGCGAGGCCTTGCATTGGCCATTGTGACTACGGTCGTAGTGGTATTTGCGCTGCAGTGGGCAGAGAAGTTTTTTATACCCCTCGTGCTCGGAATCATCATTGCCTACACCCTCAATCCTCTCGTGGTGTGGCTGGAGCGGATTAAGATCCCTCGGGTGGTGGGTACCAGCATTGTAATGCTGGTCGTCCTAGGCGGAAGCGCATTTGTGACAATCTCGCTGCGCGGCCAGATACAGACCATCCTCGATCAGTTGCCTGCAGCGGCCAGCAAATTGTCTGTCACGCTCCGCAGCATGCGGGAGGGGCAGCCCAACACCATGCAGAAAGTCCAAGCCGCCGCGCACGAGCTCGATAAGGCTACCAGCCAGGCGGCGGATATCCACTCGGAACCCAAGCAGCCTGCGACCCACATCGTCATTGACCAGCCCACATTCAAGCTGGGCGACTTCTTGATGGCAGGTTCCATGGGAATGTTCGGATTTATCAGCCAATCGGCCATGGTGGTTATTTTGGTTTTCTTTCTGTTACTGGCCGGCGACACGTTCAAACGTAAGTTGGTGCGTTTGACTGGCCCGTCGCTGTCAGACAAGAAGATCACGGTGCACATTTTGGACGACATCGACGTATCTATCCAGCGCTATATGTTCACGCTATTGGTGGCCAACGTGCTTCTGGCACTCCTAACCTGGACCGCGTTCCGGTGGATCGGCTTGGACAATGCCGGCGGATGGGCGATCGCTGCGGGTATCCTCCACGTGATTCCTTACTTAGGGCCCGCACTGATCGCGGTCGCGACGGGAATGGTGGGCTTCATGCAATTTGAGTCTTTCTGGATGGCGCTGGTGGTGTCGGGCAGTTCGCTGGCGATCGCCACCTTCGTTGGCATATTTGTCGTCACCTGGATGACCGGCCACATCGCGAAAATGAATGCAGTGGCGGTATTTATTTCGTTGCTCTTCTGGGGATGGCTTTGGGGGGTATGGGGTCTGCTGCTCGCGATTCCCATCATTGGCATTGTGAAGGTGGTCTCCCAGCACATAGAAGAACTCCATCCCTTGGCTGAATTACTGAAAAAATGAAGGCGTCCCTCCATACGATGTCGTGTCGTCTACATACCGTGGCAGGCCGTTGTGGAGCCTGTACCGGCTTCGCAGTCCTCATGGCGCTCGCCACGCTCCTGTCCGTTCCTGTAAATGCCGCTCCTGTCGCAGTGCGGTTTCCGGAGGGCATGACACATGGCTTTCTCTTCGTGCGGTCGCTTGCCGGGGAGATCCTGGGCCAGGGTGAGATGACTCAGGTGGTGAAAGAGGGAGATCTGGTCGAAAGCCAATTGGTGTTCCGTTTTAAGGACGGCTCGCTGCACGATGAGAAAGTAGCCTTCTCGCAACAGCGGGTGTTCACGATACTCCACTATCACCTGGTCCAGCGCGGCCCTTCGTTTCCGGACCAGATCGACGTCTCGATCAACCGAGGCACAGCGGAATACAAGGTTCGATCAAAAGCGGGGAAGGATGGGAAGGAGGAGGTGTTGACCGGAGCGTTTGATCTGCCCAAGGATGTATACAACGGTATGTTTGTCACGCTGTTGCTGAACCTGCCCAAAGGTGCCAGCGAAACGGTGAACTTTCTCGCCTTCACGCCGAGGCCAGAGGTCATCAAACTGGAGCTGCTCCTCATGGGTGAGCACGCCGTCCAGACAGGCGACTTGTCACGCAGGGCACTGCAATACGCCTTCAAGCCGGACATCGGAATGATTCGAAAGTTTTTCGGCAAGGTCATTGGCAAGTTGCCGGCCAATTTTCACTATGACTGTTGGATCCTGGCCGACGCGGTACCGAGTTTCGTGCAATACGAAGGGCCCTTGCAACTCATGGGGCCGATCATGCGAATCGAACTGGTGAGCCCACGCTTGCTGACAAAGCCCGAGGACAAGAATGTTTCTTCAAAATAACGTTGTCTTGGTCAGTTCCGATCATTCCGAATATCAGCCATGCCACGCTGGCTGGCACGAATAGGCGCCAGGCGCTCATGCTGCAGTTTCTTCACGAACAAGTCCTGAAAGTCGGGCCTCATTGGCTACTACCGTGGCTTGCACACACAGGTTTCCTTATTCTGTGGACGTCGTGTGAGGGCAGAGATAAGCGGCCTGCCTTTTCCCTTCCGAACTGAGCAATTGTGACCAGACTACACATAATGGAACCGTTATCCTGAAACGGGTCACCATTTTGAAACCGTGAACGGCCGAGGTTCAGGACTTCATAACGAGTGCGTAAGCATGTATTATTTCTACTGCGTTGTCTACCTCACGCCATCTTTCAATCGACTTCCTAACCACCCTATTCCGAACTAGCGCGATATTTCTACGGAGTTTGTCGTGTCTGGGGCTGCGCATCACGCCTTTTGCGCAGACGTTCAAACTGCTGCTGCAAGACTTCCAACTCCTGATCGGATAAATTTTCTAAATCGATAAGGCTATTGCGGGCACCATGCACTCCATAGATGAGTTCATCAAGCTTCAGGTGGACCGCCTTGGCATCACGATTTTGAGTATTCTGAATGAGAAACACCATAAGGAAAGTCACAATGGTCGTACCTGTGTGATAACTAACTGCCACGTATCTGAATACGCAAATTGAGGTCCTGTCGCCACCCACGCCATGACGATGATGACAGCAAGAACAAATGCCCACGGCGATCCCACGACAGCCGCACAGTGTTTTGCGAAGTTATTAAACACGTTGATGGGCATAGTTCGCTCCTCTGCTAAAAGTGAGGGCCTTCAATCAATGAAGGCCCGTCAGAAAAAGATTTATTTGTGAACTCCCAAGAGGATACGCGCAAGGGTCGCCAAAATCGAGAGGACGCCGGCAAGATCGAGTCGGGAAAATGTTCGTGAAAGACCAAGGCGGCAACCGGTACAGTGGTGCTTCCAGATCCAAAATCCATGAGGCCGGGACGCCTGATAGGCGCTCCAGTCCCTACACATCATGCATCCTTGAACAGACTTGTGATCAGTACCGCATGGTGAATATCATACCGTTCATTCTGGGAGGCGCCGATGGATCTACAAATTTGTTATACCGCCAGCGAGGATACGTTTCCCTTACCACGACACATTAAGGAACGCTATGGCCCGTTTGGGTTTCCTGCGCCTGCCGACGCCCGGCGCCCGTATATCAGCTCCAACTTTGTGATGGGGCTCGACGGCAGGGCCTCGTTTAGAGAGTTGGAGGGCCGTACTGATGGCAGGCCAGTTTCAAGGAGCAGAGAAGATCGCTGGCTGATGGATTTTCTGCGAGCACATCATGATGCGCAGTTGATCGGTGCGAGCACGCTCCGTGAGGAACCAAACCCTGATGGGCGGGGCTGGGACTACGGCATCGATGACGAGGAATTGAGAATGTACCGACAGGATATTCTCAGGCTCGGCCGACAGAAAGTCCTCGTTCTCAGCGGTTCAGGGAATATCGATGTCACTCTTCGCATCTTCAGCTCTCCGCGAGTTGAAGCTTGGATCATCACCGCTCGTGAAGGACAAAAGAATCTCCTGTCGCAGATCAAAAGGTTAGGCCGGGAGGGAACGATTAAAATCCTATCCGTGGGTGAAGGAACGAGGGTCGATTTTGTCGCCGTCACACACCTACTTCGGCAAGAACATGGTATCCAGACGTTGCTCTGTGAAGGCGGACCAACTCTGTATGGAGAGTTCCTCAAGAACCAACTGATTGATGAGGACTTTCGGACGATGTCGTTTCAAGTATTAGGTGAATCCACCAAGCCCGGGATCGACCGGCCGACGGCATACGGTCAGGTGAGCTATACGCCAGGAACCGCGCCGTGGTTTAGACTGATAAGCCTGCACTATGCTCTGCCTTACCACGCATTCTTCCGCCTTCGGTACGAAGGTCCAAGAAAGTTTCAGGACTGAGTTGCTGCGGTTGGCATGTCGACGAGGCGCTCCGCCCTGGGTATCCGTTATCGAAGTCCTCACCGCCTCTTCATCAAGGAGCCCGGACTCGTGTCGGTTATGCCGGCGCGCGAAACGGTTTGAACTTCCGTTCGGCTTTGGCCGCCAAGACTAAGTCGCTCTCAGTCAGACCCTTAATCTTGTGCGACCAGATCTCGATCATGCATTCCCCCAGGCCAGATACAGATCAGGATGATGGCCCTCGGCCTCCGCGACAGCCCCAACCTTGTTCGCAAATGCCCTCGCCCGTTGAGTCTTCAGCCACGGGGAGTTGCTTCAACAACTCTTGCGAGGATCCTTCAACGGGGGCACACTGCCTCCATCACTACATGTCTTGTCCGCCAGTTTCATCGGAGTCTCCCCTCAATTGTTCTCGATGCCGCGTTCACTTACTGAGGAGGACTGGGTGGATTACTGGTTTGATCAGTGGGTGGACCACTTGCTCCCTCAGTGGTCGTCGTAGTACTGGTGGTGGTCGACGTTGAGCTTCTTGGACTAGTAGTTTTATCACTGGTTTGATCACTGGTACTGCCACTGGTTTGACCACTGGTACGGCCCCTGTTTTGCTCACTGGTTTGACCAGCGGCCTGGCCGCCCTGTCCTCCAACCTTAATTACTCCCTGAATGTTGATATCGCCAGTCGTCTTGGCTGATTCCATCCTGACGATAAACCGGAAATAGCCGGGATCTCGGAAACAGACGCTGGCAGTTTCGTTCGTGGCCAGTTGGGCTGTGTCGCTCGGCGTCATCCACCCACCCACATTATTCCTGCATGACAACTGCTTGTCCAACACAGCGTCGAGAAAGATGACTCGCACAGGTTGGGTCCTTTTGTTGATCCACCGAACTTCATCGCCTGTATTGACAGCTATTTCTCTTGACGACAGCTCATCCCCAATAATGATGTCTTTGACGTCCCCAGTCCTCGTTACCGTGGGCATGCCCTGACAGCCCAACACGAAAAGTAGCGCAACTCCTAGATATCGGATCGGGTTCATGGAAGTACCTCCTTGTTGTAGTTTGGAATTCGCCAACTAAATTTCCATCGGTTCTTTCCCGACGGTCAAAACATTCACGCTATTACCGTGATCAATCGGCGAGGACTTGATGCCACGTTTTGAGTTTAATGCTACGCCTCGGGAGGCTTGGTAACTGATCAAAACAGCTCAGGTTTGAAGAATTGATACGGGAGGCAAAAGAGTGCGCGTAAACAATTTAGCCCGCGCGACGCCATAGCGGATCTGGGCGAATCACAGCCCAGGTCAGAGACGTGACCCAGCATGCCGAGACCATTGAACGACATCAGAGTGATACCCTTCGATTTCACCAGCGCGAAGAGCGTACCCGATCGAACGGACAGGGACAACGAGTAGCTGAACGGCATGTCGACGAGGCGCTCCGCCCTGGGTATCCGTTATCGAAGTCCTCACCGCCTCTTCATCAAGGAGCCCGGACTCGTGTCGGTTATGCCGGCGCGCGAAACGGTTTGAACTTCCGTTCGGCTTTGGCCGCCAAGACAAAGTCGCTCTCAGTCAGACCCTTAATCTTGTGCGACCAGATCTCGATCTTGCACTTCCCCCAGGCCAGATACAGATCAGGATGATGGCCCTCGGCCTCCGCGACAGCCCCAACCTTGTTCGCAAATGCCAGCGACTGCACGAAGTCCTTGAAGGTATAGAACCGCACCAAATGCCCTCGCCCGTTGAGTTTCCAGCCTTGGCCGAGTTCCTTCAACAACTTCTTCGCGCGAAGAGCCTTCAACGGGGGCACACTGCCTCCATCGTTACATTTCTTGTCCGCGAGTTTCATCGGAATCTCCATGAATACCCGGAGCAGTTGATAGTGATCGACTCTGGTTCAGTTGAATCCGCTGGTCAGGAGGCCCGGGCGGGGCGATTCATGGCCAGATGGATCACCAGCAACACGATCCCGATCAAGAACAGAATCCAGGAAATCTGGACCGCCACCGCGGCTACCCCGGCCAGATTCAGGGCTCCGGCAATAACTCCAACCACCAAGAACATCAGTGCGTAGTAAAGCATATCGTGCCCCTTTCAATAAGACGATTCCCGAGAATCACGGACATTGTCGACGGGCTCCCCCCATTCCTCGATCACCTGAAACCCACCGCATCGTACACAGGCCATAAGTCCTCCTATTCTGCTCTATTCGAGAGCCTTGGACGCTGTTCACGTGTCAGGCGACAACCAGACGCCTCCTCTAGCCACACAATGATGCTAGACCTTTGACTAGATGGAAACTGACCCAAATTGCTCAGTTTGGAAAAATTGATGAGGCAGGCAACATGACGCATCCCCTGCGAGAAGATCAGCAGGAATAAGGGAAATTAGTCGTGCAGGACAACTCAATGTGATCTCAGGAGTGCCGGTATCAGCTTGACCCCGTCTGAATTTTTTCACGAGCGCTTTCCCACTCTGATCCAGCATGCTCCGCTTATTGAACTGAACGGCGTAACCATCGAGTCGAGCTACCATCCAGCATAAGTAAGTGCGCTGCACCCGCGCTTCAATGTGCCGACGATTCATAGTTGATGCCCAGGCGAAATACCACACTGGATCAACCAATCTCGGAGGGAAGATCAACTTGAAGGGATTCTCACGAGGCAGGAGCAACCACGCAATGCCGCGGGCTGAAGAGTCGCTCAAACAAGTTGAGTAGCCCAGCGGAATCTCACCGCCAGGCCCTCCCAGAACCGGACGTGAACCTCTCGATTCATCCGGCTCCTATCGTCCAACCGGTGACGCCAGCGCCCAATGGGCAAACAGGTCAGGTTGGCGGGCGCGGACCCGCCACAACCATTGCCATGCTCGCCCCTTGTGTGCGCGGAGTCTTTTGTATTTGCGTTGCGCCCATCGCACCAGAAAATCATCCAGTGTGCGCAGGGCGCGACAGAGTGCCGACGCATGAAATCGTCCATAGTAACCCACCCAGCCTCTCAGCATAGGGTGGGTCCAACGGGCGATCTCTTCCAAGGCCAGATCGTTCCGCTGATGCAGCTGCCAGCGACGCATTCTCTGTCTGATCGCCTTGGCCGCTTTCTCGCTCACCGCCGGTGCGAAACTGACGAATATCTTTCCCGTCGCATTCTTCGACGACCGTGGGTGAAATGTGTAGCCCAGGAAGTCAAAACGCTGTTCAGGATAGCGGCCTCGCCGGTTGGCATCCTTGCAGTACACGATCGTGGTCTTGTGCGGGTGCAGTTCCAGGTACCACTGCGCGAAACGCTGCGCAAGCGCGTCCTTCAAGGCCCGCGCTTGCACCTCGCTCTTACAATGGCAGATGATATCGTCAGCGTAGCGCTCGAAGGGGATGTCGGGGTGCTGCACCGCCATCCACCGGTCGAATGCTGCATGCAGAAACAGATTGGCCAGAAGCGGGCTAATCACCGCGCCCTGAGGCGTTCCCTGCTTCCGTTCCGCTAACGTCCCATCCGGCATACACACCGGTGCCCTGAGCCATCTTTCGACGTACAGCAACACCCATGGGCAGTCGGTGTGTCGCCGCCACACCCGTAACAAGATCTCCCAGTCGATGGTCTCGAAGAAGCTCTTGAGAGCGCGATCCAGCACCCAATCATAGCGCCAGCACCGTTGTCGCGCCACCGAGAGTGCCTGATGCGCTGACCGACCCGGGCGATATCCATACGAGTCGCCAGGGAACAGTGGTTCCCGAATCGGCTCAAGCTATCGTGTGGCCACCGTCTGGGCGATTCGATCACAGACCGTAGGAATGCCTAACGGCCTGGTGCTCTTCTCGTCTTTCGGGATGTCCACCCGGCGCACCGGCGGCGGGAAGTAGCTGCCGGAGCACAGTCGATTCCACAGCCGATAGAGATTGTGTTCCACATCCTCTTCAAACTGCTCAATCGATTGTCCGTCCACTCCCGCTGCCCCGTGGTTGGCCCTTACCCGTTTGTACGCGTCCCACACGTCACGTTTGGCAATACAAAACGGGTTGGCGTTATCCATGCGAGTCCTCCTCGTACAAGTTGCTCGCTCGATACGACGCCCCTTCGGTCCGGTCCCATTACAGAACCTTCCTCCCTACTACGAGCGACTCCGTCCCTGTGCCCCGCATCGGTACTCTGGCACTTGCGGGGGCTGCCCGCTTGCGCGTCTCCCTTTGCATCGGAGCGACAGGTTCCTACGTTCCTCACCCACGCCTGAATCAAGGTCACGCCGCCTTCATGCCGGACGCCAGTGGAGCCGTACACAGGTCCCCCTCCACCTGCTGCGCGGGACAGAGTCTCGATCCCGGTTTCGACGTCGCTTTCGGTCTTTCGACACATCATCAGCGGTTCACTTGCGTTCGTCTTCTTGATTCGTACCTGACGGAATACGTTCCGCCTTTTCCGGCAACGCTCACGACGACGACTCTTGATCGACGCCGCTTGCCGCGGTTTGAAGTCTGCGCCTGTACGCCGACTTCGAGGGACCTCCCCTCATCGTGGGTGAAGCATCGCCTCCATCCCTACATAGATGGTTGCGTTCGTAGCACACAGACTCCCGAACCCTTTTCTTCTACACTTTTCCCAGTGGACAGTGACCACTCAGGTGGTTACGGAAGGATGATGGCGTGCTCGGAGTGGCCGATCGCTTTGAGCGCGGTTTCCAGCGCGTCGACCATCGGTGGGGGGCCGCAGAGAAAGATCACGGTGTCGGGACCGGGCGACGGCAGATGCCTGCGCAGAATGGCCTCGGTGATGCAGCCCGTGCCTTGCGACCAGCCTGCAGGCGGCTGCTCCAACACATGATAACAATGGAAGGTCGCGTGTTCGCGCATATCCTCGTCCCACTCTTCTCGGAAGATGATGTCGGCCTCGGCCTTGTTGGCAAAGACCAGAAACAACTCGACAGCGAGGCTCTTGGCGAGAATCCAGCGAATGATNGCAATCATCGGGGTNATGCCCGTGCCGCCGGCCACAAACCCCACCTTCTTCGCCATGCCGTCCACCCAATGGCCNCCAGGATTCGGCCCGCTCATTAGCACGGTGTCTCCGGGCTCCCGGTCATGGAGATACTTCGAAATCGCGCCGGTTTCGTACCGCTTGACCGTCAAGTCGAAGTACCCCGTGGTGCCGGGCATCGACGACGGCGTGTAGGGCCGTTTTAGCGGTTTTCCGTCGATCGTCGCGTGGACGTACAGATGATCGCCGGGCAGCCTGTCCAACGTGGCGTCGTCAGGCAGGGCAAAGCAAAACGTCTTCGTGTCGTGGGTATCGTGATGAATAGCCGTGAGCTCGTAGGGCATGGGCGTCTTCGACTTGATGCGCGTGACAGGTCCCGACATCATAGCTCTATCATGCGAGCCTGAGGGAACACTCGCAACTGAGAAAACGAGCGAGTAGTGGGTCAGTTTGAAGACAAGCGAGTTAAGATTTTACTCAGATACCTAACCATTGTCGCTAATACGATCAGGATTGTGAAGATTAAGACCAACGATTGCACCTAAAAATATCATTTCCACGGTTTACTTTTGGTTGTTCTAATAGATCATGAGTGGGTCAGTTTCAATCATAACGGAAGGCCGGGACGAGGGATAATCGTTCTCGACATCGCAATCTGGCGCCTCGCAAAAAAATGTCCAGTTTTCCCATATCCTAGATTCCACTGCCTTGCAGCGGCAAGCTTAACCACTGAGCAATATTGACCAGACCCGCTCCGGTCTCATCAGCCATACTGTGACAGTCAACTGATAGTGATGCAGCGCATCACGCGAGACCGCAATGCTTCAAACTCTTACCTGGGAGGTTCCTGTGCGAACATTCACGATTGTCGCCATGGCGTTTCTGTTTGTGTTCGTTGGCATTCAACATGTTGCTCAAGCCGATGAGGTAAAAGCCGCTGTTGAGGACATGAAGGGAAAAGCGAACGCGAATGCTGAGAAGGCCAAGGGGGAAGCGAAAGCCCTCACGGAGGAGGCCAAAGGGAATAAAGTGCGCGGCGCGATGGAACGGGCGAAGGGGAAAACCAAAGCAGCCGGAGAACGAATCAAAGGCGAGGCGAAAGAACTGAAAGCCAAGACAGAGTAAATCAGTTGAGCGTCTGTCTGCGAACACCCAGCGTCGAGGTGCCTCTCCACTGGGTGCTTCTATTGGAGAGGCTCTCGCGAAGAGAACACAGGTTGAAACGGCATTAGGATCATCTTTTTCACGGACCTTCGCGCAGAGTCAGCTTCACGCGGCCTGCCTCTTCCCTTCCGAACTGAGCAATTGTGACCAGACTACACATAATGGAACCGTTTATCCTGGCCAAGGATCAACATTTTGAGGTCGTGAATGGCCGAGGTCCGGGACCTCATGACCAGTACCCAAGCATCCTGGACCAACTGGCATGCGACGGAATAGTATTGCTGAGCCTGGGAGTAAAGACTGCGCAGAGAACTTGGAGCAAGTATGAACAGAATGCAAACGACATCGCGAACAGAGACAGGCACTGTCGTCGGGCTCCTTCCTGACAAGAAAATAAGAAGGCCCGCGGCCGGAACACTAGCCACACCGTACAATCCCCAGACCTTTCTTGCCAAAGTTGGCCACGGCAAGACGACGTTGCAGGCTCCCAAGGAGCGGCTGATTTTTTCGCAAGGGGATGCGGCCGATGCCGTGTTTTATGTCCAGGCGGGCCGGGTCAAGCTCACCGTGCTCTCGCGGCAGGGCAAAGAAGCCGTCGTCGGGATTCTGGATCACGGCAGCTTCTTTGGTGAAGGGTGCCTCGTCGGGCAATTGGTACGCATGGCGACCGCCACCGCACTGGACGCATCCACGATCGTGCGTATTGAGAAGGCGGCCATGATCCGTGTGCTCCACGATGAGTCCAGCTTCTCCGCGCTGTTTATGGCCTATCTGCTGTCTCGCAATGTTCGTATCCAAGCGGACTTAGTTGATCATCTCTTCAATTCGGCCGAGAAGCGGCTGGCGCGGATCCTCCTGTTGCTGGCCCACTATGGGAAAGAAGGCAAGCCGGAGCCGGTCATTCCGAAAATCAGCCAGGCCAGGCTGGCTGATATAGTCGGCACCACGCGTCGCGCGTCAGTTCATTTCTGAATAAATTTAAAAAGCTGGGCTTCATTACGTACAACGGCAAAATGGAAGTGCACAGTTCACTCCTCAATATTGTCTTGCACGGCTAGCATGCTCTCAATTAAACATCGTTGATTTCGAGCCGGGCGAGGTGAAGGTATTGCCAGATCAATTCTTCAAATGTGAGCAATTTTGGACAGATTGCAGTCTGATTATTGGATAGATTTAACCCGAATTTGCACACGAATAGGCGTGTGTCCATCCACAGGAGGAAAATATGAGATATTCTGCTATGGCGATGCTCGTGTGTGTCATGGGAGTTGCCGCTGGCTGCACAATAACCGATACCGCTGGTGATTTGCGCGGTATAAAAGGGGTTGACGGCGACAAGCTGACGCACATCAACACGAGGAGCTACGCGATAAACCTGTTCATGGAGAAACCGATCGTGGGAGACGCCACACTGAACGCGACAGTCCAGCGTTTCGCCGATGAGGCCAAAAAAGTCGGTGCAACGAAGGTGCGGATTGTGCAATCAGACACGTCGGTCATGTGGTGGTTCCCCCCGCTCTTGGGGTTCATTTTGACCCCGGTGTACACGAACGTAGCGGGAGATGCGATTCTTCCCTAGCGCAGGGGTACCGTACGCTGGCCCAGTTCAAAGATACCGCGAGTCAGATGTCCTATTGCGAAGCTGTGCAGGCTGCCCTATCGACGCCGAGACGAACGCAGAGGAATCCCTTCTGCGAGGTGACCGAGGTCAATAATGACACGGTGAACTCGGTGGCTTCGTTGCTGCGTTGACTACAAGTGGAGATCAGCAGTATGAGCCGAACCAAGTCAAACCAGTGCGTGGTGGAGCGGGGCGTTGGGTTGCCATCGGTGACCTCCGCTCCACGTATCCCGCGGTCCAATGTCCATGCTTTCAGCACGGAGTATGTGAAGACTGCACGGCTCGAAACACTTCTGAAGGCCTCGCCATCCAACTTCCTGGGTATCGTCCGTTATGGCCGGAGTCCCCGGGACTCTAGTGGCTTTGCTGCCTGTCCGGTTGTCTGCCTCGATCTGCCGCAATTCATCGGGCCTCCGTTGGCCGAGGTGTGGACAAGCACCCTGCCTGTTACCTATCACCAGGCCGAGGGTTTCCACTGCGCAATGAACGATGAGGTGCTCTTTGGCGCGTTGCAAGAGGAAGAACGCCCGGGCACGCGGCTGGATATCCTGACCTACAACACCTATCGACGCCTGCTCGTCCAGGCTCGTGCCCTGGGCTACCCACATCTGTTGCGAGCATGGAATTACTTCCCCCACATCAACCGTAAATCCGAGGGGCTGGAACGGTACCAGCATTTTTGCGCGGGCCGACACCAGGCCCTGGTCGAGGACCCTTCGGACTTCCCTCGAACCCTGCCTGCGGGGACTGCCGTTGGGACAATGTCCGGCCCGCTGAACATCCATTTCCTGGCGGCGAGACTGCCCGGAACGCACGTCGAGAATCCGCGGCAGGTGAGCGCGTACGAGTATCCTCGTGTCTATGGTCCGCGCAGCCCGTCGTTCGCGAGAGCCACCCTGCGGCCATCCATCTCGGGGGCCCACCTGCTCATCGCTGGCACGGCGAGCGTGGTCGGTCATGTGAGTGAGCACATCGGCGAGCCGCATCAACAGACCCTGGAAACAATCCACAACCTCAATGCACTGATCGCACAGACTGAGCAGCTCCACGGAATCACTCGCGGACAGTGGTATGGCCAGACCCTCTTCAAGATTTACATTCGACACCCAGAACACCTCGCGACGATCCGCGACATCCTCAAGGACCAACTGCCTTCACATACTCAGGTTCTGTACCTTCAAGGAGAGATGTGCCGAAGCGAGTTATTACTGGAGATCGAAGGCGTGCTGGTCCATGAAAAGACCATTGACGTAAGCCATACGGTGTCGGGAAGCTCTATTCGTTTCCAACAGCCTGCGGTAACCCAGCATGAGTCGGATAATTTCAACAGAGCGTAATTTCGATCGGGTTGGGAATGCGAGGACCGCGGTTCCTGGCCTCGCTGGTGCCATGCCGTCAGGAAGTACGCAAGACGCGACGCGCCCGGCCATTGCTACCGTCAACCGAGACTTCTACGACTCTCTCTGGTCGGCGAGTGATGTGACCCTGCCGCAGCGCTTCAACACCTGGCCGCTGCTCTCCGCACTTGCAGCTTCAGCACCGGCGAGACTCGAAATCGGCCCAGGCCTGCGCCCAAGACTTCCCATCGCCGGCACGAACTTCGTCGAAATCAGCCAACCATCTCTGTCTCCCTTGAGGGCCCGTGGCGGCCTTGCGACGCTCGGCGAGATTACCGCCCTGCCATTCCCCGACTGCAGCTTTGACCTGGTCTGCGCCTTCGACATCGTCGAGCACATCGAGGATGATCGGCAGGCCTTTCGCGAGCTCCGCCGGGTTGCGAAGGACGATGCGACAGTCATCTTTTCGGTACCTCTGCATCCAGCGCGTTGGAGCGCCTTCGACGCCCTTGTGGGTCACGCTCGACGCTATGACCCTGACGATCTCCTGGCCATCCTCGGAGAGCATGCCTTCGTGCTGGAGCAGAGCGCCGCCTTCGGCATGCAGCCCCGGAGCGGCTGGCTCCTCGACTTCGCCGTGTGGGGCCTGACTCACCGGCGGGTACAGGCGATGCGCTGGTACAACGGGCTCTTTCTACCCCTCGGGCTGTTCCTACAGAAGCGCCTGGCCTGGGTGTCTGGCCTGATCGACGTCTCAAACGTAGACGAACTCCTGCTCGTCTGCCGGCGTGGTGGCCGGCAGAAATGTAAGGTTTCCAGTGAGGACCTCAGGAATGAGTCTAAGGAGGCGCCTGACATGGCCAAGAAATATACGGTGTAGAAGAAAGAGAGCTTAAAAATGCCTGTTGAACTGGGTGAGATGCAAGCCAAGATTAAGAAATTGAAGTCGAAGGCGAGTGACACGTCAGGTATGGCGGAGACCGAGATGCACCGGAAGGCCGAGGACCTAAAAAAGCAACATAAGCACTGGGTTTTGTCACGATCTCCCTCTGAGCAGTCGAATGGATCGCTATTCCTCCGCCACATGCGTGCACAAACCGCCCTGCAGTGGCACTTCACTATCGATGTGGACTGGGTCCCCGGGTCCGAGGTCGGGCTGGAACGCTTGCTGGATTTCTGTGATCGGTGGAAGCTGAAGGCCACGATTTTTGTTGCCGGACGGTTTGCGGAAACCTATGCGGATCTGATCAGAGATTGTCGGCGGCGAGGGCACGAACTCGGCACGCATGGCTGGGAACACGGTGGCCTCGAGAAGGACGAGGATTTCAGGTCGGCCAGTTATGACCAGCAGCGAGCATGGATCCGGCTGGCCACGGAGGCCGTGGAGAACGCCTCAGGGGTTCGCCCCGTCATCTTCCGCGCACCGAGCTTGTGGATCGGCGAAACGACCTTGCGCGCGCTCGAAGACGAGGGATACCTCTACGACTCATCCGTGCCGGCACGGCGATTTGATTGCGGCTTCGGTCGGGTGCATTACCTGAAATACTTTCGTGCTCCGAGTGAGCCGTACCGCCTCTCGTCATCCCACCTGCGCCTGCCGGGACACAGTTCGCTCATCGAGATGGCCCCCTCAGCGTTCCTGTTCCCCATCAACATGGCTACGCTTCGAGTACTCGGTCTATCAGTGATGAAGTGGATGGTTCGCCGGATCTCCCGACGTGCTTCGCGGCTGGTGTTCTATTGCCACCCGCACGAATTCGTGCATGCCCATCGGCAATCCTTCCCATGCAACATGTCCAAATGGAATATGCAAGGCATGGGGCCGGAGAATTTCTCTCCCCTTGACGCATTCGTCGAACACATGATGCGGCAAGGATGTTCTGCCAGCCTGTTTGCGGACTCGTTTAGCAACGCGCGTGGTTTATGGTCTAACGCGCCTGCGGATACGCGACTTCCGTCCGATGCGATCGATGCCGTCCATGCGCACGGGACCTCACTCCCGCAAGGGCTGTCGCGGAGACCCATGCCGGCACACATGTCTTCAGGCACCGATGGGGCGACACGTCGATCGATTCATTGTGAGGTCCCCAGTCAGCTTTGAGACCTCGCCTGTCTGTACATGGTAAACTAAAGTGCCTTCACCGCCTGCCAGAATGATCGACCAGAGCTGATCCGCTGTGCTGTTGAGATTCTTGATTCCCATCCTCCCCGATTGTCACAGCCAAGAACCACTTACCGAGTCATGCTTGTCCCCACTCTGTGCGGCCGTCCGGTGTATTGAGGCCCTGTCGGTGGCCTTGCGCGCGGCCGTGCCGACCCAGGGCCCCTCCCTCGGTTGGCCAGGATGTCGCGATCCACGCAGTCGCCGCAGTTGACACAACGCCACAGCGTCACCGGATTGCCGGCGACGTCCCGCTCCAGGGACGCCATGTAGCTGAGGACCAGTAACCCGCCGCAGCGCAGGCAGGATGCATCAGGCGGAGTCCACGACTGGTTGCGCGGTTTCCTCTCCCGGTCCGGTGTTCGACGGGAAGCGTCGGGCAGAACGGGGGAGAGAAGTCGATGTTCAGAGAACAGGCGAACAGGATCATGGCGACGTTCCGATCTCCCGGAAGTACTGCCTCGTCGTTTCCTGGGCCTTCGTGAAACATGTCAGACAGTAGGTGTGTGTGTGAGCGATCTCGGTCGGATTCACGCCATGAGTCGTGCGATACGTCCGCGGCGTGACCCAGCGTTCACGATCAGGGGAAGATCCGGTCTCGTCTCGAATGAGCCCGCAGACGCAACAGACAGGGAGCATTGTCGGTGCGATGAACGTCTCCCTCATCGGAGGGGAAAGCGACTCACGAGTTGTCTGAGCGACTACGTTTCCAAGAGCCATACGCCACCTCTTTTATTTTTATTTATCTGCCAGACAAGCCCTTCCTGAGGATCGAGCAGGTACTCATGGACTACAAGGCCGTCATAGCGTGGGCAGGTCATCGTCGAGACTCCACAGGCATTGACTGAGGGGCTTGTGAGGGACGGCTGTTCACCCGAGCCGGGGTCGTGAGCGGGGCCGGACCCAGCCCTTCCATACGAGTCGTGCCACGGGAAGTTGAAGCGCTGAGGCGGAGGAGGGCTTGTCCATCCTCGAGACCGCATTGATAGCGGGTAAACTGAGACCGGTGTTCTCCTCGCATGAAATCTATCCGATCTCTGCAACCCAAGGCATCCACGAGACCGGCTTCCTCTGCCCGCCAGCCTGCGCGTTCATCCGGCGTGACCGATTGGAGTTGTTGCTGAAGCCGGCACCATTGGATGCGTGAGATGATCTGGGTGAATGCGTACTTCATGGTTCCCTCCTGTGCACGGTGTGGCGTCTCGGGTATTGGCGAGAAGCGGTAACTCTTCCAGAGGTACTGCTCACTGTACCCATGACCTTCGTAAAACATTTCTGACAGTAGCTGTGCGTGAGAGCGACCTTGTCCGGATTCACGCCATGGGTCTGTCGATAGGTCTGCGGCGTCACCCAGCGCTCGCGATCAGGGGAGGATCCGGTCTCGTTTCGAATGAGCCCGCAGACACAACAGATGGGGAGCAGTGTCGGTGCGATGAACGTCTCCCTCATCGGAGGGGAAAACGCCTCACGAGTTGTCTGAGCGGCCAGTGTTTCAAGAGTCATATGCCACCTCTTTCATTTTCCACGTATCTGAGAAACAGGGAATAGCAACGAAGCGACGTGCTGATCCCGATGATGCATAGTTATAAGAAAACGCAGCCCTGAGTGGAACTAGGGAACCCCTGGTTCCACTCGGATAACGCACTAGCGTCAACTACATGCAGGCTGTGGAAAAACGATACCGGCCCGCCGGAATCCACTGGTTTGCGCGTCTTGGACAACGGTGGTTTGTCTGGTTCATCTGTATGTCCTGGTTTATCCGGTGAGACTGGTTCAACCAAACAAACGAGACAAACCAGAGCAACCAGATGTGACAAATAGAAGCGCGCCTGTTGATGCGCTCGATCGGGATTCAGATCGGCGTCACGTGGCGTGCCTCGGGGGATTAACGCGGTGCGAGTGAGAGGATGTAGTCTGACGAGTCCGGACGTTGGAGGGTGACGGTGCCTGCTCGACTGAGCCGGTCCACCGCGGAAAACACCTGGTTCCATGAATAGTAGGGGACCCTCTCGTTAAGTTCTTCGAGCGTGCAGGTGCCGACCCGAGCGAGTTCCTGGCGGATGGCCGATTCAAGAGCGTCTGTCCGAAGCATAGGGTCCTCCCAAGCAATCTAGTGTGATGCCGCTCACAGTAATAGGGCAAACGCTTGATTCAGGAAACTAGGAAGACCCCTAGTCCTGGCAGGAGACTTTACTAATGTCTGTCAGGCAGTGATGGTCCTGCTTGTTAGGAAGGGGGGAATAGGCTTAGACTCTGACTCTTGATCAGCCCGTCAGCCGCGTGCAACGACTGCTCAATGCTGCGGTCTCAGCCATCCCGAGGAGAAGATTCTGTGGCCGCGGCACGAAAGACTACGAGAAGAACAGTTTCCTCCAAGACCGGCGCCAAGAGTTGCGCCACGCAGCCTGCCGGTAGCGTCCACTCACGTCCCGCCATCAAACGGATTTTCCAAACTTTCTCCTGAAACGAGGAACGACATGAACGACACAACGACGCTCCCCTCCCGCAAAAAGTCACCGTCCTCGGCCACGCTGAGCCATGGCAAGCCCGCCAGGCGGAAAGCGGTGCGCGTTTCCGCAGAGGATACCGCGCAGGTTCGTTCGCGGATGATTCTCGCGGCGATGACGGCGTATCGCGATGGAGATTTCTCGGTGCGGTTGCCGGCGGCTGATTGGGCGGAGACGGATGGGCAGATTGCGGAGGCGTTCAATCAGACCATCGCGCATACGCGGCGCATCTCGGGGGAGGTCACGCGGCTGAGCGAGACGGTGGGCAAGGAGGGGCGGCTGAAGCAGCGCATGTCGATGCCGGGGGCGCGCGGCGGGTGGGCGGAGTCGGTGGTTTCCATCAATACGCTCGTCGACGATCTGGTGCGGCCGACAACGGAAATCGCGCGGACCATCGGCGCCGTAGCCAAGGGCGACCTCGGACAGTCGATGGAGCTGGAAGTAGATGGGCACGAGCTCAAGGGCGAGTTTTTGCGCTCCGCGAAGCTGGTGAACGCGATGGTCGATCAGCTCAACAGTTTCGCCTCGGAAGTGACGCGCGTGGCGCGCGAGGTCGGCACCGAAGGCAAGCTCGGCGGCCAGGCGCAGGTGCCCGGTGCCGCCGGCACGTGGAAGGGTCTCACCGAATCGGTGAACTTCATGGCTTCCAACCTGACCGGCCAGGTGCGCAACATCGCGGTCATCACGACGGCGGTGGCCAACGGCGATCTGTCCAAGAAGATCACCGTCGACGTGAAGGGGGAGATGCTCGAACTGAAGAACACCGTCAACACGATGGTGGATCAACTGTCGTCGTTCGCCGGCGAGGTGACGCGCGTGGCGCGCGAAGTCGGCACTGAAGGCAAGCTGGGACCTGACCGGCCAGGTGCGCAACATCGCGGTCATCACGACGGCGGTGGCCAACGGCGATCTGTCCAAGAAGATCACCGTCGACGTGAAGGGGGAGATGCTCGAACTGAAGAACACCGTCAACACGATGGTGGATCAACTCAACGGCTTTTCCGCTGAAGTCACGCGCGTGGCGCGCGAAGTCGGTACCGAAGGCAAGCTCGGCGGCCAGGCGCAGGTGCCCGGTGCCGCCGGCACGTGGAAGGATCTCACCGACAACGTCAACCTACTCGCCGCCAACCTCACCACACAGGTGCGCGCCATCGCCGAGGTCGCCACCGCCGTGACCAAGGGTGACCTCACGCGCTCCATCCAGGTGGAGACCCGCGGCGAGGTGGCCGAGCTGAAGGACAACATCAACACGATGATTTTCAACCTGTGGCAAACCACCGAGAGCAACCGCGAGCAGGACTGGCTCAAGACCAACCTCGCTAAATTTGCCGGCATGCTCCAGGGCCAGCGTGAGCTGAACACCGTGGGGCAGATGCTCCTCACCGAGCTGGCGCCGCTGCTCAATGCCCACCAGGGCACCATCTACCATCTCACCGGCAGCACCGGCGATTCCACGCTCACGTTGCTCGCGAGCTACGCGCACGGCGGAGGCGGGCCACTCATCGAGAAGATCCGCCTCGGCGAGGGCCTCGTCGGCCAGTGCGCGGTGGACAAGAAGCGCGTCCTGCTCACCAATGTGCCGCCTGATTTTCTCTCGATCTCCTCCAGTCTCGGCGAAGCGCGGCAGATGAGCATCATCGTGCTGCCCGTGCTCTTCGAGGGGCAGACCAAGGCCGTCATCGAGCTGGCCTCGCTCCAGAGCTTCGGCGCCGGTTCTCTCGCATTCCTCGAACTGCTCACCCAGAGCATCGGCACGGTCTTCAATACCATCGAGGCGACGATGCGCACCGAGAGCTTGCTCGAGCAATCGCAGCAGCTCACCGTCGAGCTGCAGTCTCGCCAGAGCGAGCTCCAGCAGACCAATGAGCAGCTGGGCACCAAGGCCAAGCTGCTCGCAGAGCAGAACGCCGAGGTCGAGCGCAAGAACGCCGAGGTCGAGCAGGCCCGCCTCGCGCTCGAGGGAAAAGCCGCCGAACTGGCGCTCACTTCCAAATACAAGTCCGAGTTCCTCGCGAACATGTCCCACGAGCTGCGCACGCCGCTCAATTCCATCCTCATCCTCAGCCAGCAGCTCGCCGGCAACGCCGGGGGCAACCTCTCGGACAAGCAGGTCGAGTTTTCCCAAAACATCAACTCCTCCGGCTCCGACCTCCTCGACCTCATCAACGACATCCTCGATCTCTCGAAAATTGAGTCCGGCACCGTCACCGTCGACGTCGAGGAAATCCTCTTCACCGGCCTGCGCGACACCATCGACCGCAACTTCCGGCACGTGGCCGAGGCCAAGAACCTGCCGTTCGACGTGCAGTTCGCCGAGGACCTGCCGCGCTCCCTGGACAGCGATCCGAAGCGCCTCCAGCAAATCCTCAAAAATCTCCTGTCCAACGCCGTCAAGTTCACCACCCACGGCCACGTCAAGGTTCGCGTCAGTCTCGCCACGCAGGGCTGGAGCCTCGATCACCCGGTGCTCAGCGGTGCGCAACAGGTGATTGCCTTTGCCGTCGAGGACACAGGCATCGGTATCGCGCCGGAGAAGCGGCGGCTCATCTTCGAGGCCTTCCAACAGGCCGACGTCGGCACGTCCCGCAAATACGGCGGCACCGGACTCGGGCTCCCCATCAGCCGTGAGTTGGCCATGCTGCTCGGTGGCGAAATCAAGCTCGCGACCGTCTACGGGCAGGGCAGCACGTTCACGCTCTTTCTGCCGCAGTACTACCCCGACCCCGACAGTAAGAGGGCCTTCAGGACCGCCGGTACCGTGGGCGAGTCGCCGAGGGTCCAGGCGCTCACGGTCCTGCCCGTCGCGCACGAAGAGCACATCGAGGACGATCGCCACGCCATCAAGGAGGGCGACCGAGTGCTGCTCATTATCGAGAACCACGCGCATTACGCCCGCATTCTCCTCAACCTGGGGCGCGCCAAGGGCTTCAAGGGCATCGTCGCCACCAGAGGCGCGGCGGGCCTTACCCTCGCCAGGCAGTTCTATCCCACGGCCATCTCGCTCGATATTTTTCTCCCCGACATGCACGGCTGGACGGTGCTCCACCGGCTCAAGCGCGACCTGGCCATGCGTCACATCCCGGTGCAAATCGTCACCGTGGAAGATAAACGCAATCAGGGCCTCGCGCACGGCGCCTTCGCCTACATCGTCAAGTCGCCCACCACCGAGGACTTGGAAATGGCGTTCGACCGGATCAAGGACTTTACCGCTCCACGCACGAAGCGGCTCCTGATCGTCGAGGACAACGACATCGAGCGGCAGGCCATCGTCGAACTGCTCGGATATACAGACATCGAGACGGTGGCCGTCGCCACCGGCAGCGAGGCGCTGGAGGCGCTGCTCGACAAATCGTTCGACTGCGTGGTGCTCGATCTGCGCCTGCCGGACATGACCGGCTTCGAGCTGCTGGAGAAAGTGCATGCCAACCCGGCCCTGGTGGACATACCAGTGATCGTGTTCACCGGGAAGGAGCTGAACGCCGAGGAGCAGATGCGGCTCAAGACGATAGCCAAGAGCATCGTCCTCAAAGACGTCCGGTCACCCGAGCGCCTCTTGGACGAGACGGCCCTCTTCCTCCACCGCGTCATCACCGACCTGCCGCTGGAGAAGCAGAAGATGATCGAGCAGATCCATTCCTCCAACGAAGTCTTGCGCGGCCGCAAAGTCCTCGTGGTCGATGACGACGCGCGCAACATCTTCGCCCTGACCTCGCTGCTCGAGAATCAGGATATGGACGTGCTCACCGCAACCAATGGCCGCAGCGCCATCGACATCATCCAGCGCACGCCCGATCTGAGCATGGTGCTCATGGACATCATGATGCCCGATATGGATGGCTACGAGACCATGCGCGAAATCCGCAAAGCCCACGAATTCCTTACCCTCCCGATCCTCGCGCTCACGGCGAAAGCGATGAAAGGCGACCGCGAGAAGTGCCTCGACGCCGGCGCGAGCGACTACATCGCCAAGCCGGTGGATACGGACCAGCTCCTGTCGCTTATGCGGGTGTGGCTTTTTCGATGAACGAGATCACGAAACAAGGGAGCCACCCCATAAACAGTGACATCCTCCCTGCGTCGACCGACGGCCAGGCGCAAGACCCGCCACCACAGCATCGTTCCGCTGCCGCGGCTCCAACGTCCACTTTTCACGGCGGACCCATCAACATCCTGATCGTGGACGATGATCCGAGAAACCTCCTCGTGCTCGAAACCGTCCTGGACGACCCCGGTTACCGGCTGATCCGGGCTGAATCCGCAGACCAGGCGTTGCTTGCGCTCGTCGTGGAGGAATTCGCCCTCCTCATCCTGGACATCCGGATGCCTGGCATGACCGGCTTCGAGCTGGCCCAGATGATCAAGGAGCGGAAGAAAACCGCCCAGGTGCCGATCATCTTTCTCACCGCCTACTACAACGAAGACAAGCACATGCTCGAAGGTTACGGCACCGGCGCGGTGGACTACCTCCACAAGCCAGTGAACCCGGCCATCCTCCGCTCGAAGGTCGCCGTCTTCGCCGAGCTGCACCGCAAGAACCGCGAGTGCGGGATGGCCAATCGCGCCCTGCTTGCCGAAGTGATTGAGCGCCGCCGGGCCGAGGAGGAGTTGAAATTCCTGACGGGGAAGCTGATCCAGGCGCAAGAAGAGGAGCGCCGCCGGATCGCGCGTGAACTGCACGACGACTTCAATCAACGATTGGCGTCTTTGTCTATGGAGTTGGCGATCATCGAACACTCTCCGGTCGCCTCCCCTGAGCCGATCCCGCGACAACTCGCGGTGATTCATGGCCAGATCGTGCAGCTCTCCAATGATCTGCACGATCTGGCGTACAAGCTGCATCCGTCGTTGCTTGAGCACGTTGGCTTGGAGATCGCCATTCGAGACCACGTCGCCGAGTTCACGAAACAGACCGGGCTGCCCGTGACTTGTATCGTCCGTGAGGTGCCAGAGACGCTCCCGCCGGAGATCGCCACCGCGCTGTTTCGCGTGATGCAAGAGAGTCTGCAGAATGTGTTCAAGCATGCCCAGGCCACCGACGTGACGGTCAGGCTGAGCGGCTCGTCTAAAGGGATCGGTGTGTCGGTACGCGATAACGGCAAGGGGTTCGAGGTGGAGAGCCAGTCTGCGCAACGAGCAGGAATCGGATTGGTGAGTATGCAGGAGCGTGCGCGCCTGCTGGGCGGATTTTCCAGGATCCGTTCCTGTTCAGAGCATGGTACCAGGGTCTGTGCCTGGGTTCCTCTTTCTCAGGAGGGTGTATGAATAAGCCGAGCGTGCTGATGGCCGATGACCATTCGCTGATTCTCGCCGGCTTGCGGAAGCTGGTGGAGGGAGAGTGCGAGGTGGTGGGCACGGTGGAAGACGGGCGGGCACTGGTGGAGGCGGCGCAGAGGCTGCGGCCTGACCTGATTCTCCTGGACATCTCGATGCCGCTCTTGAATGGGCTCGAAGCGGCCAGGCAGCTCCGCACCCTGGTGCCGGACAGCAAACTCATCTTCCTCACCATGCATGCCAGCCCGACCTATGCGACCGAGGCCTTTCAGGCCGGGGCCTCCGGGTATCTCCTCAAACACTCCGCGGCGGAGGAACTCAGCCAGGCGATCAAGTCCATCCTCCAAGGCCGACACTATCTCACGCCGCTGCTCACGAAAGAGGTGATGGACTCGGTCCTCACGCCCTCTACCGGGGAGCGAGGCAAGGCTACGGCGCTCACCGCGCGTCAGCGGGAAGTCTTGCAGCTCGTCGCCGAGGGCAAAGGCACGAAGGAGATCGCCACGATCCTCAGCCTGTCGGTGAAAACGGTGGAGTTCCATAAGGCCCGACTTATGCAGCAGTTGGACCTTCACACCATTGCCGATTTGACCAAGTACGCCATCACTCAGGGGATCACCAGCCTCTAACAGGATGCTGAAAAGAGCATATGGCTTATGGCCGATAGCATGCCCGTAGAACAAGTACAGGATGGTCTTAGTCCGAGCTATAAGCCATAAGCTATCAGCTCCCCCTCCCACGAGATTCGTTTCACGTTTCACGAGGGACGCTTCACGTCTCACGCCCTTCCCGACCTCTCGTAAGATTGCCACTCAATACCAGGGTCCTCCCTAGTTCCGCAGTCACTCCTAAACATCTAGGATCACGCTATTGATCCTGAGAGAAGAGAGAGGTGACATGACGAAGCCCAGAATCTTAATTGCCGACGATCACCCCGTCATGCTGGCCGCTTCAGGAGGCATCTTGGACGAATTGGGTGATGTGGTGGGTATGGTGGCAGACGGCCAAGCGCTCGTGGAGGCCGCGCGGCGGTTGCAGCCTGACCTTATTATCTCGGATATCTCGATGCCTAGGCTGAACGGCCTCGATGCCACTCGAGAGATACAGATGTATGCGCCGCAGAGCAAGGTGATCATGCTGACGATCCATCGAGCGGCGGTCTACGTGTCCATGGCCTTCCGTGCGGGAGCCCGAGGTTATCTCCTGAAACAATCCGCTGTGGCAGAACTACCGCAAGCTGTCCTGCGCGTCCTCGAAGGCGAGCGTTATATCGGGGCGGATGTGGCTGGGAGAGAAGAGTGGATGTCTGCCCCGATGCGCCAGCCCTGATTCCGAGTGTCTCGTCTTTCCCGCCCGCCTCTCGTGTTTCATGCTGCTATGTTGCGGAACGGTTGTCCTGTTGTGCCGCACATGCGGACGACGAGAATCCGTTTGTCGGTGCAGCAGCCGTCGGCGTCACTCACGCCATTCGACGGCGCCGAACCCGGTGCTTCCGATGAAGGTGTAGGCAAGGGTGACGGTTCCCACCGTCTGGTGCCTGTCGGGCAGGTCGGGATACTGCGCATCCCGCTGCGACGCGACGTACTTGAGCGCGATGGCATGGTGGTCATACACACGCAGGGTGAACGATGCCGTCCCGCGGGCGATGGTCTCCGATCCTCGACTCTCGGTGGACCCCACGCCGCTGACGTAGTACTCCTGTGCTGTCACGTTGACCATGGCCCTGTCGGCGAGAATGAGACGGAGTTCAAGGAGCGCCTGCGGGGTGGCCCCGTAGTGATAGTCCCGTTCACCCGAGCCGTGGATGGTGCCAGCCGCGCCGTAGCCGACGCCGCCGAGGGCCGTGCCCTGGAGCGCCACCGCCTGCGAGAGCCACCACTGGGCGGTGGTACCGAGGTTGAGGGCCGTGCTCGAGACGCGGAAGACCTGCGGCGCGATGTAGTCGTAGGACCCGAAGAGGCCCCACACTCCGCGATAGGAGTCGCCTGCACTGTACGGCGCTCCTACAAGGAGGCCACGGATGATGATGTTCTCGAAGGTGGAGGCGGTGGAGGCGGTGAATTGGAAGTTAAAATAATCAAATGGACGTGTGTAGCTATAGCCGGGCTTCCCGGGCAGCCCATAGGCCAGTTGGAAGTCTACGGTCGCCTCATTCTCTCTGAAGCGCGAAACGACTCCTTGGCCCCTCAAGACCGTATTCAAGCTCGTGCCGAGCTGAAACCGCGTGGAGATGACCGGAGCGTGGCTCGGGAACACGGCGTCGAACCGGTTGCCGAAGACGAGGCGATTGAAGCCGGTGGGGGGCGAGAGCGCCGCTGCGCCCAGCTCTCGCCAGAACCCGGGCGGGCCGCCGTCATTCTCGAGCAACAGGCTGGCCATCCGGAAGAGCGGTTCTCCCAAGAAACTTCCCGCGATAGGAGTCGTGATCTGGTCGTTGATGGAGGGAGGCCCGGTCTCGCCCCCCAGCTCCCAGAGAACGCTGCCGGCGGTGGCATACCCGAACGATTCCCAGAAGCTGAGGCCGGTCGATCGCGCTAATCCATAATAGATCGACCCCCCATAGGGATGCAGGAACTGGTTCGTGCCGAACGGGTCCTCGTCGATCACCCATTTGGAATCGGTCAAGTTCTTCCAGAACGACCCGGTGCCGGTACGGTACACGTCCTTTGGCTCGACGAAGTGCCGGTCAAACTGATTCAACAGCAAGAGGTACCCCGTGACCTCGAAGGCCGGGATGATATAACTCCTGCCTGCCCCCGTTTCCCAATTCAGACGCTGTTTCGGCCCCTCGGGGGCGGGCGGGCCGATGGGAGCAGCCTGCGGCGGTGCCGGCGATGTAAGCTCGTCGGTGGAGGTGCGCTCCTCCTGTGCGAAGCCCGCACCCGGTGCCACGAGGGCGAGGGAGAGGAGCGCCCAAAGGAATTCGCCGGCATGCTGACATCTGCTCACCCCCGGCGCGTTGCCGAACCGGCCACCGGGGACCGCCTGTGTCTCGACTACTGGATGCGGCTGACCAATGAAATAGCGCCACGGAATAGCTCCGGACGAGACAGGCTCACGTTCAGGCTGACCTGTTCGCCCAATAGACACAGTCTGAACCGATCCTCCTGAGCAAGGCCTTGATATGCGTGAGGCTAGATCATGTGTGACCGCTTGTGACGGATAGTCAGACTCAACCTGGCCTACCGCGAGAGGTTTATTAGAGTCTTGTACGTATCTGGCCATCTGTTCCCCAATCTCAACGCCCCTCAATGGCACCGTGATCTCTTGCTTCGCGTCAGGAAAGGAGGTCTCGAGCGCGAGGTCACGATGCAGGAGTGTATCCCATCACCACGCTGACACTTCTTAAGAACGAACGTATGCAGTGTGCGAGCCTCCCGTTCTCATCTCACGGACCCGTTATTTCTTCTGTGGGAGGACGTCATTTCTATTCGTATTCTTGGCTCTTTCAATCTCGCATTCACCCTTCTCGCAGACCTTCGCTTGGGCCTCTTGTCTCTCCGCACAAGACTTCTTATCCTCTTGGCTAATGGCACTATCGAGGCATTGTTTCAGCTGGCTCTGAGCTGCTTCGAGACAGTCTAGGCAAAGGCTTTGTGGGTCAATTTGTGCGTAGACAGGCGAGCCAAGAAACAGGAATGAGAGCAACGCGAATGCGAGTGTGACATTCATGACAGGACCTCCCGTGAAACGTACCGAAGACATATGCACCGCACGCCGATGATGCCTTGCGTCGGCAGACCAAGTCCCTCTCGATAGATCGTCGGCGATCGTTCCACATCGTCCACCCCGACGATCATCACGGTGATGCGTGGTTTCATCATTATCCCCACGGTCCCGCCCACGCGCATGCAGAACAAGAGAGTTGAGAGCGGTGCCTATGCATAACACGATGCCTCGGCATGAGGATCGTCTGCCACACACGAACTGATTTTCCATCGAATCTATCCTGACGGTCACACCATTCACGCTCATGCCGTGATCAATCGGCGAGGACTTGACGGCGCGTTACAGGCTAGAGGGTATGCCTCTGATAGATGGCAGTCTGGTCAAAAATGCTCAGGTTGGGAGAATTGATCAGGCCGCACACGTAACCCCTGCCCCTGCGCAACGATCGTGCAGATGACGATGGAGAAGGACTCGGTGAACGTACCTCTCCGCGTATCAGCCGCGATCAACCGACTTGATGGCAGCTTGGATCTCTGCGAGGACGCTCAATTTTTGTGTCATGTCGAGGCCCTGAGATTCCGCAAGATCGTGGGCACAGAACTGCAGGAAGGGGATCAGCATGCGGCACTCATCCCGCAGATGTCGATCGAAGGTGAAGCGCCGCAGGGTGGGCTCAACCATCTTGCGGGCCTCGCTCTCATATAGAGGATCGGCATGATCGAGCCGGCGCAGCATCTCCACTTCCTGCTCCAACGAGATCCCAAGTTTTTTGATCAGTGCCAGAAGGAAGTCCAACCGTAGGCGGCCTTCAGTCCATTGGGTGGCGATGTGCCCGTCAAGAGACGAATCGGGCACGACCGCCCTGCGGATCGTGCCGTTGGCGGCACGATTCCATCGTCCCAACCATTGACGGGCGAACCCGAATGAATAATAGATCGCGGCGACGCCGGCAACAGTGCCCAATAACAAGAGAAGGGAGGAAATGTCCAGATTCTGCATAATGACTGGTCCGTGACCGCTGCCATTCATTCAGGAGAGTGTCCGGTCAAACTCCTGCGTACAGCACAATCTCGACGCGTCGATTCAGTTGCCGCCCGTCTTCAGTCTCATTGCTCGCGATCGGCCGGATGTCCCCATACCATTCGACAATAAAGCTCTGCGAATCCATTCCATTCCCCCTGAGTACACGTACCGTTTGAGTCGCTCGTGCTTTGGATAAGGCCAACTTCTCAAAATACTGGTTGGAGCCATCAGAGGCCGAGGCCTTGTCAGCGTGCCCAGCCACTCGGATTTCCTTGAAAGGAGCCGTCTTAAAGAGCACTCCCATCTGCTTCAACACTTCGATGCCACCCGGCTTGAGCTCATAGCTCCCGGCATCGAAGAGCAACCGTTCAGCAATCACGACGGTAAGATGGTCGCTGGCCCGTTGCATCCTGATGTCACCATCGCGCAATGCCGTTCGAAGCACCTGCGCCAACTCATTCTGCACCTGCCTCAGCCGTTGCTCAGTGCTGTCTGCACAGCCGATCACCAGAGCCAGGCTCAGCAGAACACTCGCAAGGAACGTCACAGTCTTCACGGTCTCTCTCTCCCGCTTCTAACAGGCTGCGGGAAAACCATTTTGCTACACGAGAACTTCGATGGTCCGCACGTCTGGAACAAGCCCGGTCTGTCTGGTTATCTGGTCTGCCTGGTCCATCTGGTTCGTCTCATGCAACCAAACAAACCAGACAGACCGAACAGACCAAATGAACAAGACAGGCTGGCGGACTTTTTCGGCATCCTGCTCACGCGTGTCACCGAACCGATCATGCCCTGCCACATCCATGACGAGAACCGGACACATCCGCTACAATGCCTGAGCATGGAGACTGATCCCATGATTTGTACTATCGCCCGCGGCCTATCACCTGCCACTATGCACTCCGCCGTCAGGCCGTCTTCACGCCAGACAGCCGATCACGCTCCCGCTGCATGGCGGTGCGCCCGGCCTCGACCGCCTCGGTCACGACCGCCTGCTTGTCTTTAATGAACTCGCGGCCCTTGTCCACCGCCTGGTCCATGAGTTCGATGGCCTTATCGGCCAGCTCATGGACATGCTCTTCAGCTCGCCGCGCATACCCGCGCAACTGCTCCCGTGACTCACGGCCCGATTGCGTCGCCAGCAACAGCGCCACCGCGGTCCCCACCAACCCTCCGCCCACAAACGCCAATCCCACCGCTCCCAATGAACACCCTCTGTCATCCGCCATTGTTCGTCCCTCCTTCTCGATGAATGTGTGCCTTGACGACGCCCCTCGTGGCCCTGAACCCTGCCACCATACTGGCCAGGTTGACCAGGAACGATCGGCTCGAACCCTGCACCGTCTCATGGACCCGTTGCACGGTGTCGCCCAGTGCCCCCGCCGCATGCAGCAGCACTGCCGCATGCTCGACCCCACCCCGCGCATGCTCGACGAGCGCGTTCAGATTCTCCGTCGTCGCCCGCATCTCCTTGAGCAACAACGGCAGCTCGGCGTTCATGCGGACCAATAGGTATTCCGATTCCGCCACCGGTTTCCTGAGTTGTATCAACAGAGGAGCCAGCAAGCCGACCAGCACCGCCAACGCCCCTGCCCCCACACACAGGGCAATCTCGACAATCATAAGACTCCTCCTCCGCTATCAGGTGTCAGGCCCTCCACGTGCCGTCTTATCGAAGGACACCGAATGCCCAGAGGACGACGAGCAACGTGAGCGGAACTCCCAGCAGCCAGAGAATGAACGCTTTTCCCATAATGGCACCTCCTAATCCTGCCCGGCTAACAACCTGGATCATGAGCATGCTGCGGGCCTAGCTCCTTCAGGAGGCTGGCCAGGTCCTCTGCATGCTCTTCTTCTTGCGCAAGGATCCCCTCCAATACTTTACGAGTCGTGGGATCATCAGTGCCGACATAGGTGACCATTTCACGATAGCTGTCGATCGCGATCCGTTCGGCAATTAGGTCTTCCGTGATCATCTCCACCAATGAATCCCCTTCGACATATTCCGAGTGGCTCCGGCTCAGAAGCCCTTCAGGGGACAGATTCGGCTCCCCCCCCAGTTGGACAATGCGTTCGGCCAATTGATCGGCATGGACTTGTTCCTCAGTGGCATGTTGGAGAAACTCGCCTTTCACGCTGAGGGAACTGAGCCCGGTGGCCATGAAGTAATGGCGCTTATAGCGAAGGACGCACACGATTTCTGTGGCGAGGGCGTCATTCAGCAGCTTGACCACCGTCTCCGCTTTGGCCTTGTACCCCGCTGTCATGGCACCGTCCTCAATCCCTTGTCGTGCACGAGCCCGGAGCGTCTTCACATCAGTCAGACCGATGGCTTCTTTTATGATCTCTTCCTTTCGGGGGGTGCGTGGCGCCGTTGTTCCAGGTTGCACCGTTATCGCTGTGGCTGCTTTCATGATGTCCTCCTGTCGGGGAGTGCCCCCGTTTCTATTGTGTCGAGCACGAGTCGCCCGGGGCTTTCCTGTCATCCTCGGGCGGCTTCCATCAAAGCCGGCTCGCAGAGCTGCAGCCGCTTTTCCACTGACTTCCAATCGATGTTGGCGAAGAACGCCTCGATGTAGGATGCCCTCTCTGAAGGCTTATAATCGAGGAGATACGCATGTTCCCACACATCCATGACCAGAGCTGGAATGAAGCCGGCTATATTTCCATTTTCATGCAAACTGATCCAATGATTGGAGAGTCGGCCGCTGCGTGGATTCAAATAACAAATGGCCCAGCCCACGCCTCGCATCTTCCCCACGCTGGAAAAGTCCAATTTCCACATGTCATAGGTGCCGAAACTGTCTTCTGCGGCTCTCATAAAAGCAGAGCCTTGATCGGGCTTCTTGGCTCCGCCTTTGTGCAAATTCTCAAAGTAATATTCGTGCAAGACCATCCCGTTGTATTCAAACCCTAAGCGTCGCGACAGTTCCGAATAGGCAGGCATTTCCTCCTGATCAATCCGTCCGTCCTTGAGCATCTCTCCAATCTGGGCCGTGAGCTGGTTCGCGGCCTTCACATATCCCTCATACAGTTTTATATGCATTTCGAGCGTTCGGTCCGAAATCCCGACCAGCCCGTGTAAGTTAAACGGCTTGACGTCGTAGGAACCTCCCATTGTCATATGCCATCTCCTGTGTTCCTTTGATTTTTCAGAAGGTCTATCGCCATTTCTTTATGGTCTTCCCTCTATGCCAGAATGTGTAAACGGCTTCTCCGTCATGACATTAAAGAACGCGTAGAAAGGCCACCAGGTCCTGTTTCTCTTCAGTCGTCAACTGGGTCCCTAACACAACGTTGAAGAACTCCACGGTATCCTCTAACGTCAGCAACCTCCCATCATGCAAGTAAGGAGACGAATCCTTGATGCCCCGCAAGGGAAACGTCTTGATGGGGCCATCGGCGCTCGCCATACGTCCATTGATCATCCGCGGCGTGTAAAAGCGCTCTACTTTCAGGTTGTGCATGGAATTGTCCGTGTAATAGGGCGCCTGATGGCAACCAGCGCAGGTTGCTTTGCCAAAGAACAGGTCCTGCCCGCGCTTCTCAGCCGCGGTAGATTTTTTGGGATTCAACTTGCCGTCAATCCCCAGCTTGGGTGCCGGCGGGAAGTCCATGAGCTCCTGGAACTCTGCCATAAAGTGCACCTGGCTACCCCGTTCGAGAATGTTGGCCCCCTTTTTTGTCCCGATCACATGATCGCCGTCAAAGTAGGCACCGCGCTGCTCAAACTCAGTAAAATCCTCCACGCTCTTCAGCGCCCTCTGCGAGCCGAACAGCCGCTGGATGTACAAGCCGCGCAACGTGGGGGTATCAATTCGATGACGGAACTCCTGCGGGCGGATGTCTCCGGCCAAATGGGTACTGGCATTCGTGTGGCCGTTCGCATGACACTCAAAGCAGGTGACGCCACGGCTAGGACGCACGGTACGACGGTCTTCCGTCTGGTTGAACTGCTGTTGCGGGAAAGTCGTGACGAGCAACCGCAAGCCCTCGAGCTGTTTTGGATTCAGAATCCCGTTGAAGATTTCATAATAGTTGTCGATGGTCACCAATTTGCCTTGGGACACGTCACCGAGATCGGGCCGTGTCGTCAGGTAGATGGGGGGCGGGAACTCAGGTAAAAAATGGGCCGGCAGGTCGAATTCCAGGTCGAAGCGAGTGAGATCACGGCCCTCCTGCTTCTGAATTTCCTCGATGTGAAACGTGGGGAACACCATCCCACCTTCCGGGTGGTTGGGGTGCGGCAGCGGAAAGAATCCCGCCGGAAACGAATCCGTCCCCCGGATCTCGTCGGGACTCATGGCTTGAAGTTTGTCCCAGGTCACTCCATGGGGAAGTGTGACTCGTATCCCTTCCTGGATAGGCTTACCGTTGGACATCGTGACATCTTTGGCCGGGCGGTTTGCGAGGTCGTACCGCTCCTTGAGTAAATCCATTTGCCGCTTCATGACCTCTGGCTTTGCGGCTGTCATGCGAGCGATGACTACGGCAATGTCCTCCTTGAGATCAACAGGAGCATAGCTCGTCCCCTTCTGTTGTAATTCTTGCGCGTTCGGTGTCTTCTCTGTGGCCTTGCCAGAAACGGTCACCGGTGCCGCGATGAGCGTGGCTCCGACAACCAGAACGGCGCCGAGTGCCATTAGATAGTGAGCCTTCATGATCCCCCTCCTCGGCCGTTTACAGCCGCAACATGCGAGTCTATGCCCAAGCTAACGATTCCATCCTGTGTAGTCTGGTCACAATTGATCAGATGCTCAGAATATTTTTTAAAAATCCCAGTCGTCTGGTCAGTTCGGAACAGGCCGGCATTTCCTCATGATCCACCTTGCCATCCTTTACGAGATCGAAAATATGTTCATTCAACTTATTTGGTGGCGGTGACATACTCTGCATAGAGGGCCATATGCATGTCGACGGTCCGGTCGGAGATCCCTCTCAGTCCATGCAAACTAAACATGTGGGACTTCTTCGTTTCGGGGGCTTAACCATGATGTCTCCTTGTCATAGCCTTTTGGCTATGCCCGCACCCATGTGATCCGATCGTCGGTCGCAGGATGCATGGCGAAGAACCCTCCGGTCCCCACCCCTTAGGCCTGCATCAGCCACGTCAGCGTGGCCGCCATGATCCGTGTACCATCGCGCCCGATGACCTGGGCGGCGCCTGCGGGCTGTGCTTCGGACAGCCTGCCAGCACAAGGGCCAGGCAAAGCGCAGGGGCAACGGGGTGCCATGAGATGGAGGGTTGATTCAGAGGTATGGTCGTGTTTCTCCCCACGGCTTAGGATTTCTCCTTCACCGTGAGATCGTTCTTCACAGACTTCACGCCGGGGACTTGCCAGGTTGTCCAGGACGCTTGGGCACTGGTCGTGATGTCTGCAACCTCACCGGTCAGCGTGACAACGCCCGCGTTGGTCTGAACATTAATATCGGCCTCCTTGAGACGCGAGTCCTTCATCAGATGCGAATCCTTCGAGATGTGCTCTTTGACGCGTGCCGTAATGGCCTCATCCTTCTCCTCCACCGCGTCGCGTGTAGACGGGGCGACGACTTGGAGTTCGTTTTTCACCGTCTTGACGCCATCGAGTCCTGCGGTGATCCCCTCCGCCGCACGCTTCGCCGTGTCGGAATCGACCTTCCCGCGGAGCACCACCCGACCCTCTGTGGTCTCGACTTCGATCTGTCTTCCTTTGACCCGGGAGTCGGCAGCGAGGGCGATCTTGGTTTTCGCCGTCAGCCACGAGTCGTTGACCAGCGCCTTCTCTTTGGATACGTCAAGGGCAGTGGCCGGCACTGCGATGAGTACTGCTCCGACAACCAAAGCGGTGCAGAGCGTGACCGAATAGTGTGTCTTCATGATCTTCTCCTTAACTGAATTGTGAACTTACTCAGTGATCCATCTCTTCTTGATGACTTTTCCTCAGCGCGTCTTTTCCTTCGTGGCTTCCAGCTGGGACCGCTGCTGCCACTGGTCCGCCCACTTCATGAGTTCCTCTTTCTTCTCGCCGTACCGCTCCCGGGCCAAGCTGACACAGTTACCACCGTACCGTTCCTGAAGCATGCCGATAATCTTGTCGAAGCTCCCTTCGATTTGCTGCAAGTCATTATCGACGAACTTCCCCCATTGCTGCTTCAGTTCGCCTTTGAACTGCATCCATTTCCCCTTGAGTTAATCCACATTCATGGGTTCCTCCTCCTGTGTGAGATGGCCCCACCTCACTCCTCGTACCGATCTGGCTCCATCATTCAAAAATTCCCCCCAGTGCGAGCCAGTATGGCGAGAAGACCGGCAGCGGTCTGGTCAAAATTGCTCAGGGTGGGAGAATTAATGAGGGATGAGCCGGACAAGCGGTGTCATATCTGCCGGCTCTATTCAACGAAGAGAACCCGTCCGACATTGCACTCCGGCGGTGGTTCTGGTCACTGCCGAGTCGCAATCGAGGTCATATCATCAGAAACATTTCAAAAGAGCAGCTCACAGACTGGAGCAGAATGAATGGCCGCCGCGCGAAGCTGTTGGTCCGACAGGTCCAGAGTTGGGTCTCACCCTGTACTCTTGCCGCACCGGAACCCGCGAAACCAATCGGCACCACCGACCAGATTCAATCCATGATCGACCGAGCCTTCCACCGAAGACCTCCGCATCATCGTTGCTATGCATGTCGACAAATTGGTCCTTGCAGGTCTGTGGGTCCCATGCATTCTGAACAATCTCCGGAAACCAAACCCGGCGACGGCACTTCTCCAGGCGTACAAACCCTATCCGTGGGGAATCCGTGACATCCATGATAAGATTGGAATCTGCATCGACAGGAACACTGTCCCCAAATGAGAGAATTTCTGGGTCTATCACGTAGGCCGCGCGTTGGAGCAACAGGTGCTAGGACGAGATGTTCTATCGGTATAGGAGGATTTTCTTGGGCAAGCTCACAGTGCCTCTGTTAGCGAGCGGCCTATTCTCAATAGGATTCGGCAGCGAATCGCCCAACCTCGTGCCCACTTCACGCCGCAAGACCGAGGGGTCAGTGTGGCGCCGGTTTCCTCAAGCGCACAATCCACCGTGCCTAAAGACGCCTACTAAATTCCCACTCACCCGCTCGTCTCGTTCCTAGCCTAGGGGCTCGTCGCCAGAAAAACAAAGAAATTTCCGCGGTCTGGTCAAAATTGCTCAGATCGCAAGACTCCGGAGAGCGTACATTTACTTGTATACGTGTTTTACATCTAACCGAGGAGGCTCCCATGGTATCTATTTCCAAAATTGTCGGTGTCCTGTCGTGTGGTTTCTTGCTGTGCCTGGGTCTGTCGAATGTCGCGTCGTCTGCAGACGAGCTCAACACTGGCCAATCTGATAAGAAGATGTTTGCCGTGTCGGATAAAGACGACTTTCAAGCCGGCAAGGAGGTCAAGGGCGAAGTGATGCGCGTCGATGGTGAGAACTATGTCGTCAGAGAGGGCACTGGAAATGAGGTGCGCATTCATGTTGACGCCACAACTGAAACGAGATCAACATTAAAGGCTAAACCGGGAGATCGTGTTATTGCGAAAGTGAACGCAAAGGGTCACGCAATTTCGTTTCTAACGGACCAACCTATCGCCCACTGACGCTCCTCTCGAATCAGCAAGAGGGCCCAACGGGGTAGTAGCAGGTAATTGTCTTAGTGAGAGTCGGCAGGATGGTTCTGCATTGGACCATCTGCCGACTCCGACTAGGTGCCGTTCTGATACACACGAGTCAGAGGCCATCGCTGCCGGTGTGCCGGAGAGGTTCAAGCAGCGGGAGTGATAGATTTAGTGGCGCGAGCGGTGCGCCTCCAGGTGCTAGCCGGTCGATCAATGCCGAGGCTACGACACGAATACGACCGCATACAGCACAAATTGTTTTCTCCAGAACTTTGAACTATCCGCGTCATAGAAGTGAACTTGGAGTGATCGAATTGGTGGGTGACTAGCTGCGATCGCCTGGGTCCGCTCCTTCAATTGACGATTAGGGGACGAGTCGGGGTCGCCATACAGACTCACGAAGAGCTGTGAACGGGGACTCTTTTCAATCAGGCGCAAGACATGTTCATCATGGCGTACAGTTCCGTCGCGCCCTGGGTGTCTCGCATGCGGCACGAAATTGGGTGATTCGCTGCCGAATCTTATTGAGAAAGGACCAACTCACGTCGCAGGACCGAGGGGTCAGTGTGGCGCCGGTTTCCTCAAGCGCACAATCCACCGTGCCTAAAGACGCCTACTAAATTCCCACTCACCCGCTCGTCTCGTTCCTAGCCTAGGGGCTCGTCGCCAGAAAAACAAAGAAATTTCCGCGGTCTGGTCAAAATTGCTCAGATCGCAAGACTCCGGAGAGCGTACATTTACTTGTATACGTGTTTTACATCTAACCGAGGAGGCTCCCATGGTATCTATTTCCAAAATTGTCGGTGTCCTGTCGTGTGGTTTCTTGCTGTGCCTGGGTCTGTCGAATGTCGCGTCGTCTGCAGACGAGCTCAACACTGGCCAATCTGATAAGAAGATGTTTGCCGTGTCGGATAAAGACGACTTTCAAGCCGGCAAGGAGGTCAAGGGCGAAGTGATGCGCGTCGATGGTGAGAACTATGTCGTCAGAGAGGGCACTGGAAATGAGGTGCGCATTCATGTTGACGCCACAACTGAAACGAGATCAACATTAAAGGCTAAACCGGGAGATCGTGTTATTGCGAAAGTGAACGCAAAGGGTCACGCAATTTCGTTTCTAACGGACCAACCTATCGCCCACTGACGCTCCTCTCGAATCAGCAAGAGGGCCCAACGGGGTAGTAGCAGGTAATTGTCTTAGTGAGAGTCGGCAGGATGGTTCTGCATTGGACCATCTGCCGACTCCGACTAGGTGCCGTTCTGATACACACGAGTCAGAGGCCATCGCTGCCGGTGTGCCGGAGAGGTTCAAGCAGCGGGAGTGATAGATTTAGTGGCGCGAGCGGTGCGCCTCCAGGTGCTAGCCGGTCGATCAATGCCGAGGCTACGACACGAATACGACCGCATACAGCACAAATTGTTTTCTCCAGAACTTTGAACTATCCGCGTCATAGAAGTGAACTTGGAGTGATCGAATTGGTGGGTGACTAGCTGCGATCGCCTGGGTCCGCTCCTTCAATTGACGATTAGGGGACGAGTCGGGGTCGCCATACAGACTCACGAAGAGCTGTGAACGGGGACTCTTTTCAATCAGGCGCAAGACATGTTCATCATGGCGTACAGTTCCGTCGCGCCCTGGGTGTCTCGCATGCGGCACGAAATTGGGTGATTCGCTGCCGAATCTTATTGAGAAAGGACCAACTCACGTCGCAGGACCGAGGGGTCAGTGTGGCGCCGGTTTCCTCAAGCGCACAATCCACCGTGCCTAAAGACGCCTACTAAATTCCCACTCACCCGCTCGTCTCGTTCCTAGCCTAGGGGCTCGTCGCCAGAAAAACAAAGAAATTTCCGCGGTCTGGTCAAAATTGCTCAGATTGCAAGACACCGGAGAGCGTACATTTACCTGTATACGTATTTTACATCTAACCGAGGAGGCTCCCATGGTATCTATTTCCAAAATTGTCGGTGTCCTGTCGTGTGGTTTCTTGCTGTGCCTGGGGCTGTCCAACGCGGCGCAGGCGGAGCATGCGCCCGGGCCCTCAGACGTTATGAAAACTGATTCCGTAACCGACCGGCAAGGTTTTCAATCTGATGATGACAAGCAAAAGAACGTGGACAATGAGAAGGGAAGTAATAGCACAGAAGGCGCCAAGACGATCAAGGGCGAACTGTTCCGCGTCGAAGACGGGAACTATTTCGTCAAGGTGAAGGGCGGCAAGGAAATACGTATGCATACAGATAAAACTACCCAGATGATAGGAGAAATCAAGAAGGGTGATCGTATTGAGGCGAAGGTGAACGAGCAGAATCACGCGCTGTCGATCCGCTCGGCGAAATGAAGGACTGATGCCGGTCACGGAAATGAAGCCGGTCGTACGACTGACTCCACTCTCGAATCAAGCAAGACCTGTTTGATGGGACAGTAGTCATTGTCTCAGTGAACGCCTGCAGGACGCTAGGTCATATGGAGCGACCTGCCAACTCTTTGAGCCATGCCGTGGAAACGGATCACACAGAAATCTCTATCCCGCCATTACAAGACAAGGAGAGCGGAATACCCATGACCGGTCAAACGCAGACTCCTGACCGCGTATGGTCGATCGTCTTGGCAGGGAGTAAGGGACATGCCCCTCTCCTTCTCGCCTGCGCATTGCTCGCAGCAGCTTGCGCCAAGCCGGCGGATCATCGAGATGTGTCGATGGATTCTCTTCATCCATCGATGGCGTTTCAGGCCGGAGACCGCCATGTTCTCGCCGGTGAGTGGGAATATGTTGACGGCGCTGCTGTCCTGCTGATACTCGACGAGCAGGGCAACGGTCACTATGATTGGAAAGACGGGCGATTCGAGACGCACACGCTCATCGGTCAGACCTGGCAGGGCATGTGGTTTCAGAAGGAGAATGATCGAGATGGTAGATTTACGGTCGAGTTCTCGCCGGATTTTTCAGACGGGGAGGGGCGCTGGTGGGTCAGCCGCATCGGAGCCGACCATGCACCCGCGCAAAAGGGCGGAACGTTTCATCTCTCCAAGAAGACTGCTCTTATAAACCTCAGCGATACTTCACCGGTACCATGGAAGCTTCTCACGCCATAACCAATGATCGGCAGGGAACCTCTGACTCGACCATCGGCAGCGAGGGCGATCTTGGTGTTCGCCGTGAGCCACGTGTCGTTGTTCGGGGTCTTTTCGTCGGCGTTGCCCAGCGCGTGCACCGATCCGGTGAGGAGTGCCCCACCGACAACCAGAGCCGTGCAGAGTGTCAGTACATAGCGTGTGTTCATACTCGTCTCCTTACCCGAAATGTAAAAGTATGTCGTCAGACGTCTTCGTGAGTTGCATCTATTCAGTGGGGCTTCTTATCCACGGCTTTCGGCGCTAACTGCTGATACCACTGGTCCGCCCATTTCATGAGCTCATCCATATTATCGCCATGCCGTTTCTGGGCTTTGCCGAGAAACTTGTCATAATTCCCTTCGATCTGCTGCAAGTCGTCATCGGTAAACTTGCCATACTTCTCTTTCAGTTCGCCTTTGAACGGCATCCATTTCCCCTTGAGTTGATCCGCATTCATGGATTCCTCCTCCTGTGTGAGATGGCGCCGCCTCACTCCTCGTACCGATCTGGCCTCGTCATTCATCATCTTCCCCCTACGAGCCTGTATGGCGGGCGGACCGGCAGCGGTCTGGTCAGAATTGCTCAGGTGGGGAGAATTGATCCGGTAGCAGCTTGGCGCCGCCTACTCGCTTGTGCGACTAGATTGGATCCTAGGCCTCACTCTTTCAGAAATGTTGGCAGGATCTTCTGCTGGAGAGGGTGGGTGGTGCGTGACGCTAGCGGGCTTCGAAAGAACTATGTTGGCACCTAGACGGGCGGGACGGGTTCATCTGGTTTGGTTTGTTTCGTTCATTTGGTTTGTCTCGTTCAACCAAACAAACCAAATAGACTAGATAAACAAGAGAAACCATCCGGGTCTCGCGCTTCAGCGCCACGGTCTGTGGCGCTGACGAACTTTTTCAGCATTCTTCGGGGACATCGAGATTCTCGCTCCCGCTAGGGCTGGCAGTGTGGGTGTGGTCTTGAGACCACCGGGCGACTCGGCAGGTCGTCATGGTGCCACCTCCTTCTAGCTCAGGGTGACGGCCGGGAAGAGTGTCAGACTCTGGTCTCAGTATGGCGAGAAGACAGCGTGTAGTCTGGTCAAAATTGCTTGGCGTTGAGAAATGTAATGAATTGTGGCGTGTCCTTCTGTGTTAACTGTTTGCGGCCTGTATCTTCACTTCAACCGTGTGCTCCTGATGGTCGTCCACAAGAGGAATAGTCTTATCGTGTTGCTCGACGCCATCGACAGTCACGCTCGTCTCGCCGTTCCCGGCGCTGACTTGTAGGACGTTGATATGGTAGAGCGTTTCCCGGTATCGGTAGTGCAGCGTGAACCCCTTCCAATTCGCAGGGAGGCACGGAGCCACGCGTAGCTTGTCTACTTCCAGCCTCAACCCGAGGAGTGATTCTACAATAAGCCGGTACATCCAGCCTGCCGAGCCCGTATACCACGTCCATCCCCCGCGGCCGGTGTGCGGCGAAAGCGCGTAGACATCGGCTGCGATCACGTACGGTTCTACTTTGTAGGTCTCGATCCCCTCCGGAGATCTCGCATGGTTTACCGGGTTGATCATGGCCAACAGTTCCCACGCACGTTGTCTGTCTCCTAATGCGGCGAACGCCATCGCCGCCCAGATTGCCGCATGCGTATACTGCCCCCCATTTTCTCGCACCCCCGGGACGTACCCTTTGATATAGCCAGGATTCAAATTTGACTTATCGAACGGTGGATCCAACAGTTGGATCAGCGCATGGTCCCGGCGAACAAGGCGCCGATCCACCGCGTCCATGGCCATGCGTGAGCGCGTGGCATCCCCCGCCCCGGAGAGAACCGACCAGCTTTGCGCAATCGAATCGATCTGGCATTCGGGATTACTTGCCGACCCAAGTGGCGAGCCATCGTCGAAGTAGGCCCGGCGATACCACTCTCCATCCCAGCCATGCTGCTCGATATTCTGGCGCACGTCAGCCGCCTCCCTCTGACAACGTTCAGCGAAGGACAGGTCGCCTCGCATGCGTGCAACCTTCGTAAACTGCATGAGCACGTCATACAGGAAAAATCCCAACCAGATGCTCTCGCCTTTGCCTTCTTCGCCGACCATATTCATGCCGTCGTTCCAGTCACCGGAGCCGATGAGTGGGAGGCCGTGCTCCCCACGTGTGAGGCCCTTCAGGATGGCTCGCACACAGTGTTCGTACAAACTGGCCGCTTTTTCAGACCGGCCGGGCAGATCGTAATACGCGTCCTCCTCCTGGTTGACCGGACGGCCTTCGACGAAGTGGATGGGTTCATCCAAGACCCCGCTATCCCCTGTGCTCAGTACGTAGCGGCATGTCGCCAGGGGCAGCCAGAGGTAATCATCCGAACAGTGCGTACGCACGCCCCGGCCTGAGGGGGGATGCCACCAGTGCTGGACATCGCCTTCCTGAAACTGTCGGGCTGCGGACATCAGAAGATGCTTGCGCACAAGATGCGGCTCGGTGTGGATGAGCGCCATCGAATCTTGCAGTTGATCGCGGAAACCGAAGGCGCCCCCCGATTGATAGTATCCGCTCCGCGCCCACAGACGGCACGCGAGCGTTTGGTACAAGAGCCAGCCGTTGGTCAGCATGTTCAGTGACTGGTCTGGCGTCTCCACATATACGGCACCGAGTGTGTGCTTCCAGTACTGCCACACCGCTTCGAGCGCGCCGCGTGCGGCAGCAGATCCTCGGAAGCGATGTATCGACTGTCTGGCCTCATCGACGTTTCGCCCGACACCGAGCCTAAAGATCATCTCACGCTCTTGTCCGGCGGCCAGTTCGAATGGAACGTGGATTGCGGTGCAGGGATCGAGACCGGCCCCCACTTTGCCCGACAGCCGCAACCGGCTCATCGCGGCCGGATTGCGAAGCGTGCCGTTGCGCCCGATAAACTCAGTCCGGTCGCCGCTGATGGTCCGAGTCGTCTCGTCCACGTCAAAGAAGGCCATCCGCCCGGCGAACTCCGTGTGATAGGGATTTCTCGCGAAGACCGCACCGCTCTTGGGGTCCAGTTCGGTCACGACGTGCATCACCGATTTTGGCCGCAGATCTCCCAGCACCCATTCCACGTAACCCGTCGCGGACAGCTTGCGCGATCGGCCTGACTCGTTCCGCACCTTGAGCACCATGAACTTAATCGGTGCATCCAAGGCCACATACACCCACAGCTCTGAGTGGATGCCGCGCTCCGTATGCTCGAAGACGCTATAGCCGAAGCCGTGCCGGCTGACGTACGGTGTCGTGCCGCGGCTGGGCAGTGGCGTGGGGGACCAGAAGTGGCCCCTTTCTTCGTCACGAAGGTACAAGGCTTCTCCGCTCGTATCGCTCACCGGGTCGTTGTGCCACGGAGTGAGGCGGAATTCGTGGGCGTTCTCGCTCCAGGTGTAGGCCTGACCGTTCTCCGAGATGACGGTGCCAAAGTGCGGATTCGCCAGTACGTTCACCCACGGTGCCGGCGTCACATGCCCCTGTGCGGTCGTGATGACATACTCGCGGCCATCAGGCGTGAATCCTCCCAGCCCGTTGAAGAACCTAAGATCGTGGCGCGGCAACGCAGCGGATGGCAAGGGTTCGGCGCGGCGGGTTCGGGTTGGCGTCAGGCGCGGCACGGTGACGTCCACATGGCCGCGGCGGGTGATCTGGTCCGCCAGCGATCCCCGATTGTCGGTGAGAATGGCACGGGCGACCGATTGCAGCAGAATGCGGTCCTCGTTCGATATCTGGTCCGAAGGACGCACGAAGATGCCGCCCGGTCGATCCATCACGTGTGCTTCGAGGCCCGCGGCAATCAACCCCATGATTTGTTCGTGGAGTAATTGCCGATAACCGGCGTGATCTTCGTTCCAGATCACCAGGTCCACGGCCAACCCCTTGGAGCGCCAGTACGCGTGGGCCTGTACGAGCTGGCGCACCAGATCGATATTGGCCAGATCGCCGATCTGCAGCAGCACGATCGGCAAATCGCCGGAAATGGCGTAGCCCCAGAGCCCGGATTGCCCGCGGCGGTTTTTGATCAGATCGCTCGGATCAGCCCGCAGAGAGGAATTGGCGTAGAGGACAGAGCTGGCCAGGCGGCCATAGAGTTGCGCGTCGGCCTCGGTGGCATTCAGCTGCCGCATGACCACCTGGCTATGGGTCCATGCCAGATCGAAGACACGATCGGCGAGACGCCGATCCTGGTATTTCTCGACCAGGCCCAGGCAGACGTCGCGGGTGTCGCCGATGCCGGACACCATATCAATCGTGGCCGATTCTTCCGGATCGAGCGTGATCCGACACCGGATGGCGACAATCGGATCGAGCACAGAGCCCTCGCTGCCAGAAAGCGCTGCAGCATCGTGCGTCCCTTGTCGCGCGCCGGAGCCGCTCATGGCTTGTGGATCGGCGGCGGTGCGACCACGACCAATGAACGGTAGGCGGTCCGTCTCGTAGGACATCGTTCCGATGTCCGCTCCATGCACGGTCATGAGATGACACATCCATGGCGAGGGCTCGTCGAGGGAGCGGGGCCGGCGAGTACAGAGAATCGCTTGCCGCTCGGGAATGATCTCGGTCTGCACAAAGAGATTGCTGAACGCCGGATGCAGCGCGTCCGCTGCAGAGGAGGCGAGCACGACTTCCGCGTAACTCGTGATCTCGATCGTTCGGCTGGTCCGCGAGCCGTTGGTGATACGGGTTCGACGCAGTTCGATGTCATCTTCCGGCGACACCACGATCTCGGTATACGTCTCGATATCGTGGTCACGCCGGCGAAACTCAGCCCGTCCCTCAGAAAAGATGACTTCGTAGTTCTCCGGCGGCTGTAGCGTGGGCTGATAGGCCGTGGACCAGAACTCTCCGCTCCTCACGTCGCGTATGTAACAGAACGTGCCCCAGTTGTCGCGGGTACTGTCTTCGCGCCAGCGTGTGACGGCGAAGTCTTTCCAACGACTGTACCCACCGCCCGCGTTCGTGATCATCACGTGGTATCGGCCGTTCGACAACAACTGTACCTCCGGTATCGGAGTGTGAGGGCTGCTGAACTGACGTACCGGCATCTCTGCATCACCAAAGGTCGTAGGTAAGTCGGAGAGCTCCGCGGTGTGCGCATAGAATGCCGTAGTCTTTGGAATCCGCTCTTGAAGCAACAGAGTGGTCGCCTGGAACAACGGATCCGACTCGAATCGCTTCTGCATCGGACGGTCCAGGATCAGATAGGCCAGAGAGAGCAAACTCATGCCCTCGTGATGGGCCATGTAGGACCGAACCACCGCGCTCGATTGTCCGCGTGGGAGACGGGAAGGCGTATAGTCGATCGCTTCATACAAACCGAAGGGGCCTTCGAGCCCCGCCGCAGCGAGTCGCTGCAGATTCAGGCACGCTTCCTCGGGCGCCACCATCAGCGCGAGCGCCGAGGCATAGGGCGTAATGACCACATCATCGGCAAGGCCGCGTTTGAGTCCCAGACCGGGCACGCCAAATGCGCGGTATTGGTAGTTAAGATGCACGTCGATCGTGTTGTAGCCGGATTCCGACATGCCCCACGGAACGCCGCGCTGCTTTCCATACTCGATCTGCCTCTCCACCGCCGCCTTGCAAGTCTGGTCGAGCAGCGTGTGTTCGTATGTCGGCATCACCAACAGCGGCATGAGGTACTCGAACATCGACCCGCTCCACGAGATGAGTACCGGCCCTCCACCGGCGGTCGTGAGGAGACGGCCGAGAGCAAACCAGCTCTCTTGCGGCAGTTGTCCCTGTGCAATCGCCACGAAATTGCACAGTCTTGCTTCCGAAGCCAGCAGATCGTAGTAACTCGTGTCCCGCCGGCGCTCGCCGACGTTGTAGCCGATAGCCAGCAGATGACAGCCCTTGTCGAATAGAAAATCATATTCCATGCCGGCGAAGTGACTGGCTTGACGAGCAAGTCCTTCGATGGCCGCGATTCGTTCTCTGGCGCGCCGGCTGGCTTTCGCAATGAGCCGTTGAAGTCCATCAGCCCATGTGCGCTCCTCGTGCATCGCCTCTGAGCCCAACCGATGTTCGATGGCCGGCAGACAGGCCTCGTCAAGGCGTGCCAATTCGCGCAGCGTGGGGATCTCATCGATGTCGCCACATTCGCTGAGCCTATTCTGTGAGGCCGACAGCAGGGCCCACGGAGCGAGAAACATGAGGTCGTCGAGGGCGTCCTGGCATTGTCGGGTGAGTGCGCGCGCCCACCAGGTCGCTTGGCTCTCTGGGGCAGCCTTCAAACTAGCGAGCACCTCCTTGGCGGTCGTCGCCAGCCGGTCAAGGCAGAGCCGCGCTGCCGTGAGCGTGGTTGGTCGGGATTCGTAGGCCGACTCCAGGTGCTTCTGAAATTGAGCGAATTGGACCGGAGTGGTTTCCCCTACAGCATCCTCAAGGACCCTGAGTGTGTCGCTGAGCCCGTCAAAGAATCGCGACCCCAGGATCTTCTGATCGGGGAGTGCAAGCAGACCCGGCCGCAGTGTCAACAGATGGCCCGCAAGGTTTCCGCTGTCCACCGTCGACACATAGGTCGGTAGCAACGGTTTCAGAGATTGCGTGTCGTACCAGTTGTAGAAGTGGCTTCGGTGACGTTCCAACCCTTCCATCGTGTGGAGCGCATTCGTCGTGCGTTCAATGAATTGTCCGGCCGACATGTAGCCGAAGTCGTACGCGGACAAGTTTGCGAGCAGCGCGAGTCCCATATTGGTCGGCGACGTGCGATGCGCAACCACGGCAACGGGATGCTCCTGATAGTTATCAGGCGGCAGCCAATGATCTTCTGGACCGACGAACTCTTCGAAGAACGCCCAGGTTTTTCGGGCAAGCTTCCGGAGAAAGATAGTCTGGTCGCCCGTCAGATACGCTTCGCGCCGAGTAATCGGTTGGCTGATCCACCACGCGATCGCGGGGGAGGCGAACCAGAGACCCAGGATGGGCATAGCCACATCTAACGCGCCCGGCTCCGACAGCGTCAGATAGATCACCGCGGCAACGGCAAGAACGGGCCCGATCCACATCGTCCGACAGTAGGCGACGAGGTCTGTGCGGCGATCGCGATCCTGATTGCTTGACGGACTCCATTCCAGCAGTCGTGTATTCGTGACCAACATTCGCCAGATTGTGCGCACAATCGCATCGAGACTGAAGAACGCCTCGTAGGGAAGAAACACGACCGTCAATACCGTCTGAACGACGTGCCGGCCGGCCGAGCGTAGTACGGCGGCGAAATGCTGCTCCGGCAACACATCCTCCGGCTTCTGAAATAGATCCAGAATAGCGGCAAGCCACGGAGGAATCAGGATGATTCCGATCACCGACAAGGTCCACAACCAGAACGGTGACAAGACCGTCCAGCCGAGCAGTAACAGGACGGTCAATGCTGAAGGTACGAGACTACGCCGAAGGTTGTCGAAGAGCTTCCATCGGGACAGTCCAGAGAGCGGATTCTTCTGTCGCCGCGTGCCAGAGCCTGGAACGCTCGGCAGGAGCCACCCCGCAAGCTGCCAATCCCCACGGATCCAGCGGTGCCTCCGGCGCACATCCACGCTGTAGCAAGAGGGATTCTCCTCGTACAACTGCACATCGCTCAACAGCCCCGCCCGGACATAGCACCCTTCCAGAAGATCGTGGCTGAGAATTCGGTTCTCGGGAAAGCGCCCAGTGAGGGCTCGTTCGAACGCGTCTACCTCATAGATCCCCTTGCCGATGAACGAGCCTTCACTGAACAGGTCCTGGTAGACATCGGAGACGGCGCGCGTATAGGGATCGATGCCCGGCTCACTCCCGTTGAGTCGCGCATAGTGCGACCGGTTCGTGCCTGGGAGGCTCACGGCGACGCGTGGCTGCAGGATGCCGTATCCTTCGCAGACCCGCTGCTTGTGTTCGTCGTACCGCGCACGATTCAGCGGATGCGCCATCGCTCCCACGAACTGCCGCGCCGCATCACGCGGCAGTTGCGTATCCGTGTCAAGGGTGATCACGTACTTCACGGTCGACAACACGGCCGTCTCACCGACGATGAGTGAGAAGCAATCCCGTGAGCCGCCTCGCAGAAGTGCATTTAAATCCGCAAGCTTGCCTCGTTTCCGTTCGTGCCCCATCCAGATCCGCTCCCCAGGATTCCACCGGCGCGGGCGATGAAACAAAAAGAACGCATCGCCGGTCACCTCTCTGTACTTTCCATTCAGCTCTTCGATCCTCTTCTGGGCCAGCCGCAACAGAGGCTCGTCTTCCAAAAGTGTTTCCTCGTGCGCGTCTCGAAAATCGGTCAACAGGCCGAAGTGCAGGTGGCCGTCTCGATTGGCCAGGAACCGGACTTCGAGCGCCTCGGTCAGCTCCTCGATGTTTTCAACGCTGCTCAGCATAGTCGGGACCACGACCAGGGCGCGCGATTCCGGGGGGATGCCCTTGGAGAAGTCCATTCGCGGCAGCGCATGCGGCGTCACCAACACTGTCGCAAGCCAATTCACCAGCGCGACCGCCAGTTGACTTGTACAGAGTAGGGACAGGAGACCGACCAGTGCGAGTAACCAACCCTCCTCATCCTCGGCATACGCCAGTGCCAGTAAGCCGCCGGTGAAGACCCCCGTCATCAAGACGATCGTGCCGACATAGAGGAGCAACGGAAACCGGCCGCTCGTTCGCTGAAGTGCGTCAGATGTGGAGAGGCGCACCTCCGCCGTTCGTTCGAGCTGGGGTATTCCCTTGTCGATCAGGTAGAAACCAACATGGGCTTCTCGATCGTCGCTGCCGTTCCTGCCCGCACCCTGCTGCGCCAGGTGAATTGCGTGGCGCGCCACTTCGCGTTCCGAGAGCCGGCTGCTCCTCGCCATCTTCTCCACCTCGTGACGGTAGCGATCGCGAGTGGCAAAATCCATCTTGCCATAGGCTGCACCGGGATCCTCACGCAGTATCCGCTCGACCGCGCTCATCGTCTCAACGAACTCGCGCCAGTCCATCGCGCCCAGAAATCGGAGACTGCCGATGCTGTTGCTGATGGAGACCTGGTCGACGGCCTGCTGCTGGTTTTCCGACTGCACCGACTGCTCAATCGTCAGACCCGACTCGGAAAGCCGCTGCTCGATCCAGGTAAGCGGCAATGCCAAGGCAGGGCTCTGTCCCTGCAACCGGCGCGCGAACTCCGCCACAAACGCACTCGCCATCGGCGGGTTCGACCGCGCCATGTCCGCGATCACCAGAATCAGACTCTTCGGATCCTTCTCTGCGATTTCCATCATCTGATCCGCCCAGTAGTCGGCGCGATTGCGGTCAATCCTCTGGGCGGCGATCCGCGTTGCCGCGCGCCGGAGGTTCTCGATCAGCGCCAGGCGGAGCATGATAGGGATGGCCCATAATTCGCCTAGCGTGAGGGCGGTGATCGTCTGGTAGGCGGCAACAAAACTGCTGAGGCTTCCCGGATCGACTCGTCCATCGCCGTGCGAGATCGTTTCGAGCGCGATGTCGTACACGCGCGGAAGCCCAGCCGTTGAGCCATTCAGTATGCGAGGCAGCTCACGGCTGTACCCCTTGGGCAAGTGTCTCGTAGCCGTGAGAATCTGTTCTTCGATGAGATAGAAGTTATCAAGCAGCCATTCCCCCGCCGGCGTAATCCGGCGGTTCGCCTTCACCGCCTCTGCCAACAGATCGCGGACTCCAATCAGGACGTCTTCATTCTCAGCCAGCCTGCTCAGAAGCTGGTCCGGATCTTGGCCCGGACTCAACTGGTGCAGGCCAGCCAGGGTTTTGCCGTGTTGCTCCATTTGATCGGCGCTGAAGAGCTCCGAACGCAACGGTGGTTCGCCGCCGGCGTACTTTTCTGCCAAGTCGTTTTCGGGGAAGCTTGCCCTCAAATGGAGCAAGCTACCGAGATTGATCTTGCTGCTTACCTTCATGCGTGAGGTCTCTTTCTCAACAGGATGCTGAAAAAGTCCGTCAGCAGCGTTCTCGCATCGTTCAGACCCTCAACGTACCCCAGAGGGTACGCCTCGGCCCTTCACTCGCTGCGGCCTTGCTGGACGGTCTTTTTGAGCATCCTGCGGGAGTGTACTCCTGTTGTGCCACTCGTGCCCGCCATCGAATTCTTAGCGTGCCAAAATTGTATTTCCGCCTTTTCTAAGAGGCGAGGTCTCGCGAACCAGTTTAGAACCAGGATGGCGGCTGTGGATGGCCTTTCTTCGGCGCTTCATCCTTAGGTCAACGGTCGGTTCGAGACGAAAGATTCAAAGCCAATCTTTGTGTGTCGACGTCCAATCCGAAACAGAAGATCAAGCGCTGGCGAGTAGACTGGAATGAGCCGCGGCTGCACCGCTCCCTTGGACAGTTGATCCTGGCGAAACTTGCCCAGCGGCAGATTCAAGTCACACCGTAGGAAGCCAAGAATTTCTCGTTCGCCGTGGCCCGGTATAAGAGGAGGTCTCATACCATGTATCTGACTGACTGATAGAGTGACACCAGGCGTCACTCTATCAGTCCAGTCGCGCAAAATCTTTATTCAACTTCATCCAACTAGACGGAGGGCAGTCTGGTCAAAATTGCTCAGCTTAAAGAATCCAGATGGCAGGCAACTTCACGCTCGCCCTGGTCGGAACCAGCGAAGTCTCGTGAGGGGGAAGCTACTCGTGAAGGACGATACTGGGGGAGGAGGCCATCCCGCAGGCACAGGACAGCCTCGCATTTATCAGCAGTTTCGGATGCACCTCCAAGCCCCTTACGATTTCTAGGTTGCCATCACGCCTTCTTCTCGCCAGACAGCCGATCACGCTCCAACTGCATGGCCGTGCGCCCGGCCTCGACCGCTTCAGTCAGGACCGCCTGCTTGTCTTTGATGAACTCGCGTCCCTTGTCCACCGCCTGGTCCAAGACCTGGGTGGCCGTATCGGCCAGCTCATGGACATGCTCTTCGGCTCGTCGCCCATACCCGCGCACCTGCTCCCGTGACTCACGACCCGACTGTGGTGCCAGCAACAGCGCCACCGCTGCCCCCGCCAACCCTCCGGTCACAAAAGCCAATCCCACCGCTCCCAATGAACACCCTCTGTCATCTGCCATTGCTCGTCCCTCCTTCTTGATAAATGTGGGCCTTGACGACGCCCGTCGTGGCCCTGAACCTGGCCACCATGCTGGCCAGGCTGACCAACAGTGAACAACGGGGTGAGCACAGACCGTGCTCACCCCGAAGATTCCCCTACAAATGGCTACTTCCCGCAGGTAATCTTCATCGATTCAATGTGGTTGGACATGTCCAGCTGGGAAAGGTCAGAAATGCGCTGGCCCGGAGCAAAGGCGATCTCCGTACCCTTAAAATCCTTATCCTTATACGCAAGCACCGTCGCGCTGGATCCGACAATGACACTTTGGATATCATTGTTCCAGTCCCTACCACTGAGATTCTTCAGAGAGGCGTACTCTTTGGGGCCATCAACTTTGACATGAGGGTCATCGGCATCGTACTTGGTGTCATCGAACACNTCGATCCAACAATTCTTATCGACCAGNTGCAGCTCCATGTCCGCNGCCTNNACAGNNAGCGCTCCGAATNCNATCAANCCACACACGATGAACAATTTGNNNAACAACATGGNNGNCTCCTNTGGNATAGATGTGATATTGAACTGGGAACAGACATTCATTTTCACCGAGGTCCTCTCGTTGAGAATGCCAACCAGCCAGAGCAAGAGAAAAATGCTTGCCGGCATTGCGACCAATCACGAATTGCAAAATTTCCCCAGCGCTCCCTTGGCCTCACTCCGATTATTGAGTGTCGTTCAGTGGTCTTCCATTTTGCTGGGCAGCGTGACCAAAAGGCTTTCCGCCGTCCGCCGGTCAGACGCAAACAGGAGAGGATATGTGCTCTGAGCGCGCGTCCTAAACTCGGCCTGTTGCCCAGCGGGAATGTTCAACAAGACGGCCAACGACGTGAGATATTCTCCATTCCCACGTGCGATGTCCTGTTCCAGATTCTCGAACGCGACCGCGGTAAACAGACGCGCCTTTTGGCTTTCCTGTACGAGGCCGTCGGCGTTGATCCATGCCCCCGGACTCGTGCTTGATGTGAACTTGGCAAACGTGTCGACCGTGGCCTTGGATGTGTTACAGGAAGAACTAACGAGTCCTACGCTTGCCAGAACCAATGCCCCCACGAAGCCCTTCCGCGTTATGATGCGCATGAGACAATCCTCCTGGTGTTGGGACTCCGCTGTTTCGAGGAGGCCAATTCTTCTAGGTACGGATTGGGTCAGCCCTGAGGACTGGCCCAATCTCTGGGCCTGAACTTCGACCGTCGTATCCCAGAGCCTACTTCTTTGGCTGTACGTGTCTAATGGACACTGCGTGGTTTTTTTCCGTGGCCTGGGCCTCGACTTTTTCGCCGACATTGATGGAGCTGTCCAAGGTAGTGGTCTTGTCTACATGCAGGCGGGTTTCCTTGCCGGACATTTCCTTCACCACGTAAAACTCCCCGTCGATCTTCAGCAGGTCCCCATTGACCGTCTGAGTGCTTGGCGCGGCCATGTCACCAGCCGCGTATGAGAGGGATGCCATCCCGATACTGAGGACCAGTGCGAATAAGAACAGACCGATGAGCTTCTTCATGATTGACCCTCTTTGTAAGTGATTGCCTTGCATGCGATTGCGCTGACTCAGTCATTTCGAACCGAAACGACTGAAATGTTTCCCAAGGCCTTAGGCCTTCTCCTTCACCGTGAGATCGTTCTTCACAGACTTCACGCCCGGTACGAACCAAGCAGTCCAGGACGCATTGGCACTGGTCATGAAATCCTTTACCTCGCCAGTCAGCGAGACGACCCCCGCATTGGTCTGAACGGCAATATCGGCTTTCTTCAGATGTGCGTCTTTCGCGATCTTCTTTTGGACGCGTGCCGTAATGGCCTCATCATTCTCCTCCACCGCTTCGCGTTTGGACGGGGCGACCACCTTGAGGTCGTTCTTCACCGTCTTGACGCCATCGAGCATTTTGGTGATGTCCTCCGCCGCCTGCTTGGCCGCGTCGGAATCGACCTTGCCGCGGAGCATCACGACGTTCTTTGTGGTCACGACATCGATCTGCCGCCCTTTGACCCGGGAGTCGGCAGCGAGGGCGATCTTGGTTTTCGCCGTCAGCCACGAGTCGTTGACCAGTGCCTTCTCTTTGGATACGTCAAGGGCAGTGGCCGGCACTGCGATGAGTACTGCTCCGACAACCAGAGCCGTACAGAGTGTCAGTACATAGCGTGTCTTCATGATCATCTCCTTAACTGAAATGTGAACTTGCTTGGTGATCCAGCTCTCTTCCTGCTTACTTCCCGTCAGCGCGGCTTATTCCCCACGGCTTCCGGCGCCGACTTCTGATGCCACTGGTCGGCCCACTTCATGAGTTCGTCCTTTTTGTCGCCATACCGTTCCTGGACTTTGCCGACAAACTTGTCGTAGTTGCCTTCGATCTGCTTCAAGTCATCATCGGTAAACTTGCCATACTGCTGTTTCAGTTCCCCTTTGAACTGCATCCATTTCCCCTTGAGTTGATCTGCGTTCATGATGTCTCCCTCCCGTGTTAGGTTTTCTATCGATCTGGCCCTATCATCCCCAATCTCCCTGTTATTAACCATTATGGGTGGAAGACCGGCAGAGGTCTGGTCAGAATTGCTCAGGTTGGAAGAATTAACATGGCAGGCGGCATGACTCTGCCTTCACGCCACGATCACCAGTCAGAAGGGCGCCGCGTCGTGGAGGACGATATTGAGGAGGGATCTGTGGACGTGCAACTCGCCGTTGTAGTCAATGAAGCACAACCGTTGCCGGAGAGGCTCGACTGGCGATGCGCGCTGCAGAGGGGCTACTTGAACGCCGCGCTGCTCATTGATCCACTGGCGAGCGATCACCGAGTGGTGTCGAGCGCTGGGTCTGTATATTGACACAGGCTATGGTTGAACGGTGATGTTATTCACAACCGTTTGAACCCCATCCACTTGACGCGCAATCTCCTCCGCCCGATTCTTGTCTTGCATTGTCGGAGCCACGCCGGTGAGATAGACAATGTTCTCGACGGTCTTGACACTTATCTGAGTCATCGTCTTGAGCGGACCGTCCGTTGCAAGATGCGTCTTGACTGATGTCGTGATGGCTGTGTCGTCGATGTAGTGCCCCGTGGTTTGGGGATTCGATTTACAACCGATGGTGAGAAATATGGAGACACCTACAGCCATCAGAATGTGTGGAGTCCGAGTCATACGAGTCCTTCCTCTGCTCATGTGAGCTCCCTACAGCTTGCCATGATGATTGAGTAGGTCTTAACTGGATGCTGAAAAAGTCCGCCGGACTGTCTTACTCATTTGGTCTGTTCGGTTTGTCTGGTTAGTTTGGTTGAATTGGACTAGCCAGATGGACCAGACAGACCGGGGTTGCCCTAGACGTGAGTGCCATCGAGATTCTCGCGAGCCAGCAAAATTTTCCGCAGCCTGTTAAATCCGACCAGTCAGCAACAGAACGACCACGACCAACAGGACCAAGCCTAGCCCGCCGCTGGGGCCGTAACCCCAGTTCACGCTGTGAGGCCAGGTAGGCAACGCGCCAACAAGGAATAGGATCAGAATGACGAGGATTATGGTGCTCATATTCCACCTCCGCTTAAGTTAAGATTGTTTTTGACCTGGTACATTGCCTTCAACCACCGGCCCAGCTTTAACCTGACGGCCACATCTCTTGCAGTCTGCTCATAATTCCTCACAGTATGGTCTCGGGATACTGTATTCATTGGCCTCACCGAAAGGCGTCCTGACACTCAGGCATCACAAGGACGTTCGCATTGGAGGTAGCTCTATTCTGCGCTGAGCACGAGATGCAGTCTGGTCACAATTGATCAGTTTATAAAACTACCAGGACAAATCAGTCCTTGCGGCTCGCTGCCTGACAGACGTTGCAGGTGGGAGGATTGCGGATAGCGCGCGTCCTTCTTCTTCAGATAGCACCCATTTCTGAATGACCATCTGAATTAACTTGTCGGCGGGGGTCTTGGCTGGAGGCGATGGCGACACCTTAGCCCATCGGGCCTACAGTGTTGCACTTGGAGAAAACTCAAGCCTGCAAAATCGGCGGCGGCTCGGTCCATCAAGACCGTCAGGTTGTCCCACGATCTCAGAGAATGATGCCCAGGGTGAGCCGTTCGGCCAAATCCGCTGGCCCTGTCCCCTAAACTGAATGGCTTCCACCTGAAAGTAATCGATGATGGAGTAAGCTGACTGCGAACACAGAGACCGAACGCGTTTTCGGTTGCTTTGCACGCGAAGCCAGGACCAGTTCATGGCCAATCCTTCCAAATCGACGAGCCTTTGCTGTGATAATTTGTGATAGAGGGGACAGAAATCACAGAGTCTACAGACTCCATAGAATCTATAGACAAGTCACAAGCGCCTGAATTTATGAAAGAATGGGGAAACCGTTGACCGATCAAACCCTTGTAAAAATGACCTTGATCCGACTCTTAATCAGCGGGCCGTTAGAATCGCCCCCTACCAGGCCCACCACATATCAACCACGTACAATCTCCAGTCTTTCTGACCCTCGCCCGAGTAGACAGGGTGTAGACATGAGAACGATACCAGATGACATCGGATAACCGCGTCGGGAGGCCGGTCGGTTGGCTCGGGTCTTCGCTGAATTTCAGAAGGCGGGCCGCGGGAAATTGGTCACATCAAGGGCGGACCACTCCGCCATGACGTTGCGCGGGAAGTAAACCACAACCAAGAGGCCAAAAGAGAACAGGCGACTGGGTGGGGAAGGCACATCGGGCCATGAAGGCCCATTATGGTTGACCGAATGACCGCACGTATCGCAGTACCTGCCAGGCTTCTTCTTCCGTCAGCACGAGTGGAATAAAGGGAGCCATCGCCGTTCCCTTGCTGCCGTTCTTCAAAATCCAGAACAGTTCTCCATCAGTTCGAGCGGCTTGCCAATCCTTGTCGGTGAAATTTCTTGGCAAAGGACCTTTCACAATCCCCGGTTCAATATCTCCTCCCAACCCTTTCCCATCCTTGCCGTGGCAGGTGACGCAGAATGCCTTCCCGTGAAAAAGGGCTTTCCCTTTTTCGATATTCTCGGACGTGGCCTCGAAGGGGTTTGTCCAGGTCCTGGATTCTTCGATCTTGTCGATCGGCACACGAGGCCTCAGGACGGCTTCATCGGCGGCTAAGACTGAAGCACCCCCTTGGCCAAGAACCGCCGTCACAAAGATGGCAAGAAAAACCTGATATCGACCGTACGCCACCATGTCATCTCCTCGTTCTTTGCAACTGGCTACCTGTCGTGAGAAGACGGAAAAATGGGCTAGCCCACTTCGAACAAGCCTTGGCTAGCCCTTCCCTACGGTTTACTTGTCTAAATACCCAGGGAACTTGTGCCCGAGGGACTGGGGGAAACTCACGGTGCCGTCCGGGAATTCCTGCCCATGCTGCCATAAGTGATAAATCACACCGTCTGTCCCTGCTGCAATTTCCGCCACCTTGGCTGCCTGATCGGCCGGCATATCGAGGATTTGGACTCGACCCGTCGCGATCTCGATTTTGTGGTCGTGGAAATGCCGGTGCCACTGAATGGCAGGGAGCTTTCGCGTCAGGTCTTTGGCAACAAAATACTCAATCCCCACCAGCGGGGCCTTAGGATCAGTCGATTCAAACAGCAAGCATTGAAGAATCTTGTCGGAAATCCCCTTGCAGTAATGATGGTACGGGCCACCCGTCGTGCCGTCCGCCATCATGTGTGGCGCCTGCACATGGATATCGTATCCAACGGCGGGGCTTGTGGGTTCACCGCTCACTGCCTTCTGGGGAGCGACTCCACTACATCCGATGGCGGCAATCACGACAACAGCGAGTAGTCCTTTTCTCATCATATTTTGACCTCCTGTTAGAGTTGGATGATAGAACCGAAACTGCCTGCGCCTCTTGACCTGAACATTGGGTCTACAACCATTGGAGCTACGCCCATGCGAAAGGATTCATTTTTTTTAGCTCCCCTATCATGTGACTGCTGAGGAAACACATCATATGGGGGTCTTTCTTTCCTTCGACGATTGAACTGTGATCGCTTCTCCAGTTAAAGCCTTGAGGAAGGTGGTCAGGTTTAACGGCTTGATCATCGTGCTGAGGGTAGGGCTGGCGCTGCCTCCATGATTCATGACGGTTCGTCGCGACAGGCGCACGGAGCCGCGAGGGACGGCAGAGTCCTACCGGACAATAGTGGATTTCATCAGGCTGTCTGCCTGAGGAGGCGAGAACCCCTGATATCCTCTGTGGCGCTCGGTGAGTTCCAGCACGGAAAAGGGCTGACCGTCGATCATTTCAGGCACCGTGAAGATTTGCCGTAACTGGCCACCGGGGGCGCCGACGATCTGACCGGAAAAGACCACCCCTAGTGCCTTCAACCGTTCAATCGCCCGCTCGATGTCTTCCACACGCACCGCCACATGATGAAATATCTGATCGCCGAATGATTTGACCCAACCAGGGATGATGCTCGTGCGTCCCCGATCATCGGGATAGGCTTGATCCACGAAGAGCGCGGGGTACCCAACCTTCCGATAGACCTTTGCGTACCAGTCTTCATACTCGATCGTTTCGCTGTACCCATACCCGAGCCTCGTGAATTCCTCCGCACGCCGGTCGATATTCAGCGTCCGCAACGTCAGATGGTCTGCGACCGGATAGAAACCGACTCCCGCCTCGTCCAGCAATTCCCGCAGCACCTTGGCTGCCCGATTGCGCGACACATAGTCGTTGATCATCCGGCTGATCAACGCATCGAGTTCAGCGCCTTGATCCATGATAGGTACCTCCATAACTACGGATAGTCATTGGTCACTAGTCAACGGGGAAGACTACCTCTCGTTCTGCGTCCGCGTTTCTCCAATTGACCAATGACTATTGACCTTTGACCCTCACCGGTTAGGAACCAAACTGAATACCCTGGGCCAACGGCAAATCGTTACCCCAGTTGGTCGTGTTCGTCTGCCGCCTCATATAGGCTTTCCAGGCATCCGAGCCGGCCTCGCGTCCTCCACCGGTTTCCTTTTCACCTCCAAAGGCGCCGCCGATTTCCGCCCCTGACGTACCGATGTTCACATTGGCGATCCCGCAGTCGCTGCCGGCAGTGGAAGTGAACCGCTCGCTGCTCCGCACGTCGGACGTAAAAATCGCAGAAGACAAGCCTTGCGGTACCGCATTCTGTAATGCGATGGCGTCGTCAAACGCCTGGAAGGGCATGACATAAAGAATCGGCGCAAAGGTCTCGCGCTGGACGATGGGCCAATGGTTCTCCGCTTTCACGATGGCCGGCTCCACGAAATAGCCCGGCTGATCCAGTACCTGCCCCCCGTAGAGGACTTTCCCTCCCGCCTGCTTCACCTCTTCTATCGCTCTCCGATAGGCCTCGACCGCAGCTCGATCGATCAGCGGACCCATGAGCACGCCTGACTCCAATGGATTACCGATACGGATCTGTCTGTATGCCGAGAGAAGCTTCGCGACCACTTCCTCGTAACGAGACACATGGACGAACAACCGTCTGGTCGTCGTGCAACGTTGACCGGCAGTGCCGACCGCACCAAACACGATGGCGCGAATCGCCAAGGAGAGGTCCGCCGTCTGATCCACGATGATCGCGTTGTTCCCGCTCAGTTCCAAGAGCGTCCGCCCCAGCCGTTGCGCGACGGTCGAGGCCACAGCTCGACCAACCGGTACAGACCCCGTGAACGAGATCAACGGGAATCGACGGTCCTGGACCAACGTCTCCGCGATGGTCTTCTCGGCCGTCACGATCAGTGAGAAGATCCCTTGGTAGCCCTGTTGCTCCATCACTCGGTTGCAGAGGTGCTGCACCGCTATCGCGCAGAGCGCCGCTTTGGGCGAAGGCTTCCACACGACCGTATCTCCGGCAATCGCAGCCAGAAAGGCGTTCCAGGCCCAGACTGCGACGGGAAAATTGAAGGCGGTGATCACGCCGACCGGTCCGAGCGGATGCCATTGCTCCGACATCCGATGCTGCGCCCGCTCGGAATGCATCGTCGTTCCATACAGCATGCGCGACTGGCCCACGGCAAAGTCTGCCATATCGATCATTTCCTGAACTTCGCCGTCCCCCTCCGCTTTGATCTTGCCGACTTCGAGAGACACCAGCGAGCCCAGCAGGTCTTTGTGCTCCCGCAACGCAGCGCCGATCAACCGGACGAGTTCTCCCCGCTTGGGAGCCGGGACGAGTCGCCATTGCTGAAATGCCGCCATGGACTCCCGCACGATGTGTTCATAGTCATCGGATGAACAGGCGCGAATTTGCGCAATCATCTCGCCGGTTGCCGGATTCACGGATTCCAGCAGCGATGTGTTCTCGCCCGAAGCCCACCACTGGGTCCCCGTGCTGCCACCGGCGTTGATGGCGTTCAAGCCCAAGCCCTTCAGGATCTCCGCGATGGACATCATCGGTAGCAGGCTCCAAATCGATTCTCGAGCACGTCCTGTAACGGAAACGATTCCTGGGTCACGAATCCCCTGTACTGTTTAGGCGCCGCAAGTACGAGATCCGCCACCGCACAGAGGCTCGAGGCGGTGGTCACTTGAATAGCGGACCACAGTTTCCCTTTAATGCATTGGGGATAGATCTTTTTCACGTAGTTCTCCTCGAACAAGGCGCCCTCCCTGGTCCCCATCACGGAAGCGTAGATCAGCACGACATCTTGCAGTGTCTGGGGAATCGCCCGTTCGAGAATTCGCTTGAGCGTTTCACGATCCTCATTCAGCTTGAGATCGTTCATCAAGAGGTGAATTTTCTCGCAATGGCCTGGATACCGTAGCGTCTTGTAGTTCATGGTCCGGACTTTCCCCGCATAGGTATCGGCCAACGTTCCCAATCCTCCGGAGGTGTTGAACGCTTCGTACAGGAGTCCGTCCAGCTCGATCGTCTCATACCCTTCGAGGGGCTGGAGGGGCACCTTCTCCCCCCCCTCGATTCCGTAACAGATGTTGCCGTACTCGTTGAGCAGCCCATCGGTGGACCACGTCAGCGAATACTTGAGGGCATTACTGGGATGAACCGGCAAGGCTCCGACCCGCATTTTGACCGTATCCACCGTATCGAAATGGGTGATCAAGTCGTGCGCCGCAATGCTGATGAAGCCGGGGGCCAGACCGCATTGCGGCACAAAGGCTTGCGGTGAGTCGGTGCTCAGAACTTTGACCTGATTGGTGACCTCGACGTCCTCCGTCAGGTCAAAATAGTGCAGCCAGTGTTCCCGAGCCAATCCGGCTACGATGGGGTTGCAGAAATACGGGAGGCTCGACAGAACCGCATCGAATCGATGCGCCTTCAGATAGGCGCTGATGGCGTCGGGATGTCGGACGTCGATGAGCCAGGGTGTCACTCGCGAGAGACCCAGGTCTTCGACGAGCCGCTTGGAGGCGTCGAGGCTGATGTCACCAAGACAGACCTCGTAGTCCCCGCTTTCTGACAAGAGGCAGGCAACCAGGGATCCGATCTTTCCAGCACCAAGGACGAGCACGCGATGCATGGCAGGCCTCACTTGCTATCAGTATACTCCCGCCCTAACAGGCTCCGGAAAACTTTTTTCACGCGCGAGAACTTCGATGGTCTGGTCTGGTTTGTTTTGTTTATCTGGTTGGTTTGGTTCATCTGGTTGGTCCAATTAGTCTGGTTCAACTAAATAAACAAGACAAACCAAACAAACCAATTAAACGAGACAGACCAGCAGAGACGAGAGGGATCAAGGCCACCCACCACCGCAAATAATCTGGACATTCCAACAAGGGCAGACCGGTGAAGGCGCAAAATTCTTGAATAGAAACTCTCTGTAACTCATTGATATTACTTCTTAATTCAACCGTGAAGCGGGAAAGGACTTTGTGATACGCTAACAGCCAACCAGGAGCGGCGGTTAT
>SPAX01000070.1 GCA_005239475.1 Nitrospira sp.
GCCCTTGGCTGCATTAGGATTCCCCGAGGTGGGTAGCGCCTTTCCTTCGGGAAGGGCGAGGATTGAAATGCAAAACTATGGGGTCGGCTCTTGCCATCCCACATTGGGGTTTCGACAGCGCAGTTGGCTGAGGGAATCAGGAAGCTTCAGCCCCATTGCATGCATCGGCGAGGTTAAGCACAACCGCGCCACATTCCAGTTTTCCGATTCCTCTATCCTCGCATCGGAGCTCTCCCGGACTAGCGCTGGTATACGCCTTCTCCAACCCTTGCAAGCCCATTATCAGCCACTTATAATGCGCCAGTGCTGTTCAATCTTTTCTTTAACTGTCTGGAGGAACTGTAGCGCCCATGAGTGAACGAACATTAGCCATTATCAAGCCGGATGCAGTGAAAAAGAACGCGATTGGCGACATTATTGCCCGCTATGAAAAAGCCGGTCTGAAGCCGGTGGCCCTACGCATGATGCAGTTCTCAAAAGCGACGGCCGAGGGATTTTATGCCGTGCATAAGGCCCGACCATTTTTCGATAGCCTCTGCACGTTCATGGTGTCCGGTCCGGTCGTGGTGCTGGTCCTGAAGGGTGACAACGCGATCAAGAAGAACCGTGAGCTGATGGGTGCGACCGATCCGGCTAAGGCCGAAGCTGGCACGATTCGCAAGGCCCATGGGGCGAATATCGAATTTAACGCGGTGCATGGATCCGATTCGCCGGAGACCGCCACGTTCGAGATTGGATATTTCTTTCCTCAAATGGAACTTGTTGGGTAGGGACGCCTGTCGGTTAGCACGATGCTAAAAAAGTCCGCCAGCACTCTCAAGCGCGCGACGGGCACGCCTAGCGTGACAGGCGCGACGCGCAAGCCCAAATTTCGAGTGTCTCGCCTTTCTCGCCCGTCCCGCCTGTCTCGCTCGATTATCCTGCGTGAGTGTGCTCCTGTTGGACCGCAGGTGCGGGCCATCGAGGTTCTCGCGCATCACATTTGTTTGTCACAACCTTCTAGGCTGTGAACGGCTGTGTGCTTTCCCGTTCATCGTTGGCCGGACGCCGTGAGATGGATTGCCTGTGTGCTGCTCTTAGTCCTTTCGGGGTGCGCCGCTCTGGCGCCCCGGTTCCCTCCTTCGATGCCGCCTACCACGTCAGGTGTCGATCCGGCACTGGATGCTCAGACGCGGCTCCTTGAGTCCGCCTATCGTGCCTATGTGCAAGCGCGCTATCCGCTCGCGAGTGCACTTCTTCAACGATTTGTCGATTCCAATCCCGATTCTCCCAGGCTGAGTGAAGCTCGTTGGTGGCTCGCGCGCTCGTATGAGGAGAGCGGGGACCTCCCGGCCGCGCTGTCTGCCTATCGCGCCGTGGTCGGGGCGGTACCACGATCTACCCCGCTCGCCGGCAGTTATGAGTTTCACGCCCTCAATCGGATGGACGCATTACGTCGGAGTCTCGGCCCATCGTCCTTGCTGGAACGGAAGCAGGTAGCGCTTTGGATGACGAGTGCGGACTGGCTCATGATTCCCGATGTCAGACTATGGATCGAGCAACTCGCTGACGCAGGGGTGACATCGTTGGTTGTCGAGGCGGGATCAACCCCTCGTGAGGCGGCGCAGTCAGGTCCCATCGGGGTGTATTTCCAGACCTCACAGGTTCCGGTCGTCGAGGATCTTTTTAACGTGATCGTACCGGTAGCCCATGCCAACGGGATGGCGGTATTGGCGTCGCTCAATCTGCATGAGCCAGGCTGGACAACGATGAATCCTGAGTGGGGTATCGCCATGGCCAACCGGACAGAGCAGCCGTTCCAGCCAGCCGGTCATGTCGATGTGCTCCATCCTGACTACCAGCGGCTCATCAGTGAGGTGACACAGGATTTGGTGCGCACAGACATCGATGGGCTGATACTTGGGGTCAGGAGAGCCAAGGGATTTGCCGAGGAATGGAGCCAGATGTCGCGACGGATGTTCGAAGGGTTCTTCGGGGCTGCACTCGATAGCCACGATCAGTCTGTCTCTCCAGACGCATGGCGCTGGGCCGGGTGGAAGACGAGGACCTATCTTGGGTTTGTGGCACGATTAACTCAGCAGTTGCGACGGACGCGACCGGGACTTCTGGTCGCCGTCGTCGTTCATGAGCGTGCGGTCCTCTCGCCTGTGGATGCCTTGATGGAGTATGGAGAAGACGTGCTCGAGACGAAGCAACAGGGGCTTCACATAATCATCCAGCCAGAGCCGGGCATGTCAGCACGGCCGGATGAGCAAGGGGCGAGGATGGAAACGGTGCGACAACGATTGGCGCCGACGGCTGGGGATGAACGGCAGCTCTGGCTGGGCATGGCCCTGGGCACGTCGGATCCATCGTCTCTGGTCACGGCCGTGAGAGCCACTATCGCGACGAAAGTCGGGCAAGCTGGGACACATCTGCTGCTGATGAATGGGCCAGCGCTTCCTTGACAAAAGAGGCGCCGGACCACTACGATCCCAAAAAAAATGCAGGTCGAGATCAAGGTTAAGGTTGAGAAGTGACAAGAGGGTGGCCAGCTTTTACTTAACCTGAACCTGAACCTCAACTTTCTCCAAAGGAGCGCGCATGATTCCGAAAGATCTTCGTTACCACCAAGAGCATGAATGGGTGCGGCTAAGCGGCATGCAGGCCACGGTTGGCATCAGTCATTTTGCCCAAGATGCGTTGGGCGATATTGTCTTTATCGATATGCCGAAGCTAGGTGCCGTAGTCAAGGCCGGGCAGCAGATCGGTGAGGTAGAATCGACCAAGACGACCTCGACGATCTATACGCCCGTGAGTGGCACCATTGCCAAGGTCAATGCCGATTTAAAAGACCACCCGGAAGTAGTGAACTCCGATCCCTATGGCAAAGGCTGGATGGTAATGATCGATTTGTTGAGCGCGAGCGACGTGGACAAGCTGATGACTGCAGCACAGTATGAAGCCTTTCTTGCCAGTCAGAAGAAAGGTTAAGGTCAAGGCTAAGGTTGAGCCTCCGAAAAGCGGCTATACCTACTCGACCTAAGCCTCGACCTCAACCTTAATATGTCAGTTCAAACGCACATCGCCATTCTCGGCGCGGGACCTGGTGGGTATGTCGCCGCGATCCGGGCGGCCCAGCTAGGCGCCCGCGTCACTGTCATTGAGTCCCACGCGCTCGGAGGCGTCTGCTTGAATTGGGGCTGCATTCCCAGTAAGGCCCTCCTGTCGGTCGTCGAACTCGGTGACAAAGTCAAAAAATCAGAGGACATGGGATTGGTCGTTCAAGGACCAGTTACGTACGATCTCGCTCGGATGGTCGCACGGAAAAATAAAGTGGTGGCGGGCCTCGTGAAGGGCATCGCGACACTGTTTAAGGCGTGGAATATCGAACATGTGCAGGGGGCTGGAGCGCTACGCGATCGGCGGACGGTCACGGTGGCCGAGACCGATGGCGCGGTGCGGGATGTTCAGGCTGACGCTATCGTGATTGCCACCGGGTCGTCCTGGCCAAACCTTCCGCAGTTTCCGATTGACGGGCAGCAGCTGCTCACAAGCCAGCACCTCCTGGACCTCGGTCGCATTCCTGCCAGTCTGCTGATCATCGGTGCCGGTGTCGAGGGATGCGAGTTCGCGGCGCTTTATAGCGGTCTAGGGACGGCGGTCACAATTGTTGAATTGATGGCGCGTGTGCTTCCCCTGGAGGATGAGGACATCTCATCGACGACGGAGCGTGAGCTGAAAAAACGCGGCGTGACAGTCCTGACCGGGACCACCGTCGAGAGACTGGAACGGTCACCAACGACCATTACCGCGCATCTCAAAGATGGCACGCAGGTGGCGGCTGAGAAGCTACTGGTGTCCGTGGGGCGAGGATTGAATAGCGGAGGCATTGGACTGGAGCAGGTGGGGGTGCAGACGGGATCGCGCGGGGAAATTCTCGTCAACGAGCAGATGGAAACCACTGTGCCAGGAATCTATGCGGTCGGTGACGTGGTCGGCAAGGTCATGTTGGCGCACGTGGCCTCAGCGCAGGGGAAGGTGGCGGCCGAGAACATCATGGGGCATCAGGCGACGGTTCGCTACGACGTCATCCCAGCCGGAATTTTTACTCTGCCGGAGATCGGTCGCGTGGGTGTGACGGAACAACAAGCTCGCGAACGAGTCCAGGCTGCCGGGCAGAATCCCGACCAGGCCATCACGGTGGGACGTTTTCGATATTCCGGGTTGGGGAAGGCGCAAGCGACAGGGGATACGACGGGATTGTTCAAGGTCATTGCCGAGTCACCGAGCGGCAAGATTTTGGGCGTGCATATCGTCGGAGCCCACGCAGCCGATCTGATTCACGAGGCGGCTCTGGCGATGCAGGTCGGGGCGACGATTGCACAGGTCGCAGGCATGATCCACGCGCATCCGACGCTTGCCGAAGGGATGATGGAAGCGGCTGAAGATGTCGAAGGGGAGGCGATTCACCAAGCCAGAAGAAAAGATGTCGTAAAACCTTAAAGTCTAAAAGTCTTAAAGTCATCAAGTCGTTGGACTTTTGACTTGGGACATTCGACTTTTGACGAGATGACTATATTCTACTCTCTTCTCATCAAGCTCGGAATGTTCGCGGCGACTCTGGGAGTCGTCTTCTGGATCGGCTGGACCCTGCCGACATCATTCGATCGCGAGCAGGATCTTGCAGCCAAATCGTTTGATGAGCCGAAGGCTGAAATTGCTTCCGGCAGTGGCCGCGCAACTGCGGTGAGTCCATCCCCTGTCGCCTTGTTGTCAGATCAGCCGTCCGCTGATGCTACTTCGAAACGATCTCACAGGGGCCTCCTGGATCTGAATCGGGCGACGAAACAAGATTTTGATGCCCTGCCGGGGATCGGTCCCCGGTTGGCCGAACGGATCATGGAGTATCGGCAATCGGTGGGAGTCTTTCATGCTCTTGATGAATTACGCGCCGTCAAAGGGATTGGGAAAAAGAAGTTTGAGCGGATTCGTCCATTGGTCACGGTGGCGTCGGATGCCATATCTATAGTCAGAGGGAAGAAGACGACATGAGTGAACTCTCCCGCCAACTTGAGTTGATCCTTCGCGGAGTGGTGGAGGTTATTCAACGGGCCGAACTTGAATCGAAGCTGACTCGCGCCTTGAAAGAGAATCGTCCGCTACGCGTGAAAGCAGGCTTCGATCCGACCGCGCCTGATCTGCATCTGGGCCATACGGTCTTGATCCACAAGCTCAAGCATTTTCAGGAACTCGGACATCATGTGATCTTCCTGATCGGCGATTTCACCGGCATGATCGGCGATCCGACTGGGCAATCAGAAACGCGCGTCGCGCTCTCAAAACAAAAAGTATTAGAGAATGCCAAGACCTACGAGAGGCAGATTTTCAAAATACTCGATCCTGCGAAGACCCTGGTGGAGTTTAACAGCCGCTGGATGAGTACGATGACGGCGGAAGCGTTGATCCATCTGAGCGCGCATTACAGTGTCGCGCGGATGCTCGAGCGGGATGATTTCCATAAACGGTATCAGGAGCAGAAACCGATCAGTATCCATGAGTTCATGTATCCCCTCGTGCAGGGCTACGATTCCGTAGCGCTTCAGTCCGATATCGAACTGGGCGGTACTGATCAGAAGTTCAATCTGTTGGTGGGGCGTGATCTGCAACGCGCCTATGGTCAGGAGCCTCAGGTTGTGATCACGATGCCGTTACTCGAAGGGACGGACGGTGTGCGGAAGATGAGCAAGAGTTTTGGGAACTACATTGCCCTGGAAGACACACCGAACGATATGTTCGGGAAGCTCATGTCGATCAGTGACGCGTTGATGCTTCGGTATTACGAGCTGCTCACGACGGAGGATTTGGTTGGAATCAAGGCCGCTCACCCGATGGAGGCAAAGCAAGCGCTCGCAGCACAGATCGTCAACAGGTATCACGGGGCGGAAGCCAGCCAACAGGCGCGGGCGGCCTTTCAGCAGAAATTTCAGGAGCGGGAATTTCCGAGCGATCCGGATGTGCACTTGACCTTGACCCTGGCAGATCTGCGCGAGGGGCAGACGATCAGTCTTGTTGATCTGGTGACCAAGACGAGGCTTGTGCCGAGTAAGAGCGAGGCCCGACGGCTGATTATTCAGGGTGGCTTAGAGGTCGATGAACAGAAGCAGAGCGATGCGAATGCCCTGTTACAGATTGTGACCGGACGATCCTATCGCCTGAAGGTCGGCCGACGAAAGTTTGCGCTGGTGGAACTGCTGGTGTAGTTGCCAGGAGTTTCTTGACTTGGCATAGAGGCCAGCGTAGGATTCGACTCAGCGAGCGGGCGTAGCTCAGTGGTAGAGTCCTTGCTTCCCAAGCAAGTTGTCGTGGGTTCAAATCCCATCGCCCGCTCCAAATACGTCGCAGCGTTCCTGTGGGTTTGAACACACGACAGGGGATTTCGAAAGGGGTGCGCCCCTTTCGAGGGGAGCATGCGAGGGGGCTGGCCCCCTCAGCAGGAGCCGGGAGGCAGGCTTCAGGGCCGATCCGGCGACAGAGTGTGGTTCAAATCCCATCGCCCGCTCCAAACAAGACGTGAACCGTGAGGCGTGAAACGTCACACGTAAGAGATGGAGGACTTGAAAGGCCTGCGCTTCCAAGTCCTTTTTTGCGTCTCGGGGATGAACCTGGCCCCGTAGGAGGCTGGGGAGAAATTACGCTAAACGGCTTTTTGGACTTTGCCGCTACGCAAGCAGCGTGTGCAAACCCGAATGCGTTTTGGCTGACCGTTGATCAGTGCCCGGACTGGCTGGAGGTTGGGCTTGAAGATCCGCTTGGTCTTGTTATTGGCGTGACTGACGTTATGGCCGGATTGGCGGCGTTTGCTACAGAGATCGCATGTAAATGCCACGGGTGCACTCCTTCATCTAGTCGAATCAATAGAAGATTTTTGAATTAGAAATGTACCACAGGGCCATTGGTCTTGACAAGCATGACTGATGGGCTAGGCCGGCTAAGCATGGGAACGTCAGGCCTGAGGAAGGGTGACTTACGATGACGGGAATCGATCTACTGGGGTTTGCAGCAGGGACGTTCACCACTTGTGCCTTCTGGCCCCAGCTGCAGAAGACATGGGCTTCAAAGTCCGCGGGCGATGTATCGCTGGGCATGCTGGCCATATTCTCGTCCGGCGTCTGCCTTTGGTTTTTGTATGGACTGGTCCTCCATGCCTGGCCGATCATTCTGGCCAATGCCGTCACGTTGCTGTTAACGGGAGCAATACTGGTACTCAAGCTGCGCTACCGGGCTAGCGGCGGTTAGGTCGGCGGGTTGGAGCAGACGCCTGCGATTCCTTGGGCAAGGATGTGGGGGTGAGCGTAGCAGGCACGCTGATATCAAAACTCGTTTCACCCCCGTCGTCGTAGCGGTCTTTCCCAACGCTATAGATCTTCTGTTGCGTTTGGCTCCACAACATCGGTAATCCACTAAAGGGATCGTAGTAGGACGAGCCGACTTGAGCGAGTCGATTCGGCACGGTGCTCTGCGCGCTCGGGCGCCGCAAGACGACCTGCAGCGAGGCGAGTCGCAGCCTGGCATCGGTCTCCCTCAGTTGATAGTGGAGGGGATCCCAGTCCGGCTCGAAGGGGGTCGGGCTGAGGAGGCTCTCCAGGATGCCTTGGCGTGCAGTTCCTGTAAGTTCGTGAAGCTTTGGCAAGGTGCTCTGTCCTGCCTCTGCCGCTTGTATCATCGCGTCGTAGTAGGTCGCATACATTTCCCAGGTCTCGCGCGTCTGTAGTGGGATTCCAAGGAACGAGCGTTCGTGAGGATGCGCGATCTGGCGAAAGACCTGTTCGGGAAAACGGGCAGTGCTCGCCAACCATTGTTTCTGTGCATTGAGAGATTTAGTCTGCCTCGCTGTGGAGAGTTCACTTGTGTGACCGCCTTGGACGCCGAGTATGAATTGATGTTGAAGCGGCCAGCGGAGCGATGACTCTGCTGCAGTGAGTGGAGGGGCAATGTTGGGGGTCATCGCCAACACGGTCTTGTCGACGAAGGGCTGTGACAACAGAGTCGAGAGCAGGCGAAGATTGTCGGTGATGACGATTTGCGCCATGACTTTGGTGGCGATGGTCGTGGCGTCTCGAAGAACGCTTCGCCACATGTGCATATCATTTCTCAGTCGCTGCATGCCCAAGGCTGTCTGGCGAGAAAATCCGTCAGCGAGATAGAGGCGGTGGCCAACAAAAAGTTCCACAAAGCGAGGCGTGCCTTGGTGCCCGAATCCCATATCCTCGAAAGGCATCGTGAGCCAGCGCTCGTACCGCGTATATAAGGTGTGGTCGCGACCGGTCATAGTCTGGAGCCGTACGTTCAGACTCCGGAACTCACTCACTGGATTCTCGGAGTTCCAGGAAGGAAGGACCTTTTCCACAGGGAGCTGAATCTGTAGCTCCGAGCGACCAGGCTTGTCGTAATTGAATTCGCTCGCGCCTGGCGTAGCGGTGGTTTCCAGCCACATCTCATGGCCCACCTTGGCTGGGTCGAGAGAAGCAGCTGCAGCAAAGCCAAGGAGATAGAAGTAGCCATTCTCATAGGGGTCGACGAGACGCTGCTGCGGAGGTTCTAGGAGTCTGGTGAAGGAGGCGCTGGGAGATTGCCCCTTTGAGGACCAGATGAGGCTCGATAACTGGAAGAAGGCCCAGAGGATGACGATGCTAATGATCAGGTGTTTCATAGATACGTAAGTAGACGTCGCATGTCGGGTTGGCCATTCATCTGAGCTCGTATCCTATTCGCGATATTCATCCACCAGAGAGGTGAGCAAACCTTATGCCGGGAGGTGACCTGAAAGGCCTAGGTCTTTCCCTTTGTTTGTCGATGGGTATGAACGCGTGCCTGTCAGAACATGAGCAGGGGAGGAGCCGACGGACATTAATGAACTTGACATTCTTCTTCCTGGTCTCCTAGAGTGCCCTCCACTATTGTGACTCCTGGGTAAGGGAAGAGGGTGTAACTCCCTCGCGGTCCCGCCGCTGTAAATGGGGACGAAACCCGCGGATGCCACTGTCGTTGAGACGTTAATCGTTGTGCGTTACGCGTTAACCGTGGGGAGAAACTCTTCACGAATAACGCTTCACGATTCACGTCTTCAGATGGGAAGGCGCGGGGAGTAGGGTGAACCATGAGCCAGAAGACCTGCCTGGAGAGTTGACCGACGTTCCCTCGTGGCCTGGGGAATTGGCGAGGATGAGTTGCGGGTGCAATCCTCAGGGTCTGTTGAGGCCTTGGGGATTTTTTTATTTGGGCTCAGGATTTTTCCGTACAGGTCGATGCGTCGGATTCTTGCTCGGCGCAGGCGTGCTGCTTGCGATGTGGCCGGCGCCGGCCACTCCTGATGATGAGATGTCAACTATGAAGCGACGACGACAGGGCATTTTGACCGGCATGCCGTTTATGGCGAACATTACGCCACGGACATTCGTGGACGCGTTGGGGAGAAAGCTTTTTCTTGCGAAGGCACCCAGCCGGGTGGTGTCGATGGCGCCGAACGTCACGGAGATGCTCTTTGCACTTGGTCTAGAAGCGAAGGTCGTCGCGGTGACGCCATTCTGTGACTACCCTCCTGAAGCTCAGCGCAAGACACACTTGGGAGGCACGAATCCGAGCATCGAGCAAATTCTTGCCCTCAAGCCGGACCTGGTCTTGGCCCCGCAAGACTTTATCCAACCGGATCTTCTTCAAAATCTCGATCGTCTCAAAGTCCCCACCTTCGTGTTGCAAGCCGCGCAGCTGGAGGATGTGCTCGCACAGATTCAAACGGTTGCACGGATGTTTGATCGGAGCAAGGCGGGGGACGAGTTGGCAGGGACAATTCGGCAGCGTATCGCGGCCGTCAGGGAGCGCACACAATCACTGGCCCATCCGCGTGTGCTCTACGTGTTGAATACAGACCCGTTACAAACGGTAGGGCCTGGGAGTTTTATCCATCAGCTGATCGAAGCAGCGGGCGGTGCCAATATCGCCGCGGGCACGTCAACGGCCTACCCAAGGTTTGCGCTGGAGGAAGTGCTGGCCCGCGATCCCGAACTCATTATCTTCCCTGTCGGCACGGCGGAAGGTATTTCCGAGGAGGACCAACAGCAGTGGCGGCGGTGGCCGAGTCTGTCAGCCGTCAAACACAATCGCCTGGTCCTTGTGCCCAGTGTATTGGTTGACCGGCCGGGCCCGCGAATTGTGGAAGGGCTCGAACTCCTTGCGCAGGCTATTCATCCCGAGGCGTTTACTAAAGATTCCCAAGAAGAGCAGCCATGATCGTCCATCCGTCTCCATCTCAAACCAGCATGTCCGATCCGCCACCGACGGCTCCGCCCGTTCCGATGCGAATGTACGAAGGGATGGCATCGTGGCAGGCCTTGCGTGCTCGTCGGTGGTATGCGGTGATCGGAGTCATGATGCTTCTGACGTGTGGCGCCATCGTGTTCTGTCTCCAGTTCGGGGCGCATGCGCTGACCATGGCGGAGGTGTGGTCTGCTCTGACATTCTCGACGGCTGGGAGGGAAGATGTGGCTCGCGTCATCATCTGGGACATTCGGTTCCCGCGGATCCTGATGGGTCTGTTTGTGGGAGCGTCGTTGGCGATCACAGGAGCCGCGCTGCAAGCGCTTGTACGCAACCCGCTGGCCGATCCCTACGTGCTTGGCATCTCGAGTGGGGCCGCGTTGGGTGCGACGATTGGGCTCGCTCTTGGACTTGGCGCGATAGTGGGCGGGCTCGGGTTACCGCTGTTTGCCTTCATCGGAGGGGGAGTCTCGATCGTCCTTGTCTATGGGATCGCAAGCTCGCAAGGACAGTTACCGATGCACCAGCTGTTGTTGGCGGGAGTGATTGTGAACGCCGTCTGTTCGGCACTCATGATGTTTGCGACCTCGATCTTGAATCCGGCCTCGCTCTATCGGGTTGTCTTGTGGCTGATGGGGACGCTGAGTGCCCCGAGCATTCCAGCGCTGATCGGGATTGGAGCCTGCTTGTTGATCGCCATTGTGCTGCTCCTTCGGGAAAGCCAGGCTTTGAATCTCCTCGCTGTGGGCGAGGACGCGGCTTGCTCCTTGGGGGTAGACTCGGATCGAGTACAACGGACTGTGTTCCTTGTTTCGGCTGTGCTGACTGGGGCCGTCGTGTCGGTCAGCGGCATGATCGGATTCGTCGGCATGGTGGTTCCGCATGTCGTACGGATACTGTGTGGAGCGGATCACCGGCTGCTGCTACCTGTTTCAGCGTTGGGCGGAGGTATCCTGCTGATGGTGGCTGACACCGTCGCGCGTACGATCGTGGCACCGGCAGAAATTCCTGTCGGCGTGATTACCGCGTTGATCGGTGGACCGTTCTTCATCTATCTCCTGATGACTCGAAAGTATCGGTTTTTCGCATGAGCCAACAGGCATCGGTCAGTTCAATTTGTTCTCCTCTCCCGGCCTTCGAGGTACGTCAGCTATCGTTCCGGTATGACTCTGTGCGAAGCCGTCCGCCGGGTGACCGCTCAAACTGGGTCATCAATGGAATGGAGCTCACTATCCGTCAGGGTGAGATCGTCGGTGTGATTGGGCCCAACGGGTCGGGGAAAAGTTCGTTGCTGAAACTGTTGACGAAACTGGTTCGACCTCAAGAGGGAACCATACGCTTGTTTGGGGCTGAGCTAGGAGCATTGTCGCGCGAATCAATTTCCAGGCAGGTGGCGTATATGCCACAGGATCTCTCGTACGACTTCCCATTTTCCGTATTGGACATGGTGTTGATGGGGCGGTTCCCCTATCGACGCAGTGGGCTGTGGAACCTCGTGGGGTGGGAGCGTCAAGAAGATCTTGCCGTTGCAGAAGAGGCCATGGCCCAGACGGATGTGACGCATCTAGCCAACCGGATGATCGCTACGCTTTCAGCAGGGGAGCGACAACGCGTGCTGCTCGCGCGTGCCTTAGCCCAGGTGCCTCGCGTGCTCATGCTCGATGAGCCGACCGCGCATCTCGACCTCAATCATCAGCTCGACGTGTGCCGGATTCTCCAGCGTGTTCATGCGCAATTGCAGATGACAGTGCTGCTCGTCTCACACGACATCAATTTGGCAAGTCAATACTGTGATCGTATTCTGGTCATGAAACAGGGAACCGTTGTGTGCATCGGCACTCCACAGGACGTGATTCATCCGCGGGTCTTGACCGAGGTCTATGGGTGTCAGGTGCTGGTCGACACGCATCCGGATACGGGGTTGCCGCGAGTCTCCTTGCCCGCTCAGGATCGTCATCAGACCGTTGCCGCATCTGGGATGTTGTGAGTTTCTTTAGGAGTCTCTGGGAAAACTATTGTGGCACGGTGGAAATTCAATGGTCCGCACATCTAGGACAACAGGAGAACCGCGCGAAGGATTACCGAGCGAGACTCGCGGGACGAGCGAGACGGGCCAAACGAGATGGGAACCCAATCTGTCCACGTCGCGCCTTTCTCGCTTGTCTCGCGTTTCACGCGCAACGGTCTGTGGCGCTGGCGGACTTTTTCAGCATCCTGTTAGTACGGGTGAAGTTTCGTACCCAAACTGCCCGTTGGTTCCAGGGGGTACTGTTTAACCAGGGAGAAAGGTCGTTCGAGTCAATATACCGTTGGGGACGGGGAAGATGGTGCAAATCCATCACGGTGCCGCCACTGTAAGCGGGGAGTGATCCTGCAGAAGAGCCACTGCCATGAGGCGTGAATCGTGAATCGTGAAACGTTAAACGGTGGAAAAATTTCCCTCGATTAACCAATAACGATTTACGGTGAACGTCCTCAAGCGGGAAGGCGCAGGGAAGCGACGAGCCGCAAGTCAGGAGACCCATCCATCGGGCATTTCGGCTGGACCCTTCGAGTCTAAGGGAGGTCTCTGTGCACTTACATCTTACGGGTTTGTCTGTTTGCGTTGTCCTGTTATCCTGCCTCATTGCATCCACCATTCATGCGCAGTCTGATGACGTGCTTGAGACGCGTGAAGTCGTCGTCTCCAGTACACGTCTTCCTGATGCACCTGTCGATGCTAGAACGCTTCCGGCAAAAGTGACGGTCATCACCGCAGAGGATATCCAAAAAAGCGGCGCAAAGTCGGTACAAGAAGCCATACAATTGGCGACCGGCATCGTGATGTATGACGGTGTCGGCAATGCCTTTCAGCAAACGATCGACCTCCGCGGCTTCAACGGACTACCGGTTCCGAATACTACGGTTTTCGTAGACGGTCAGCGGATGAACGAACCGGATTTCAATACCGTCAACTTCGACCTTATCCCATATGAGACGATCGACAGGATCGAGATCATTCCTGGAGCCGCTGCGATTTATGGCAAGAATTCGATGGGAGGGGTAATCAACATCATTACGAAACGTGGCGCGGATAAACATCAGGCGACTGGCGAAACCTTGTTCGGCAGTTTCCACCGTGAACGCTACACCCTCAATGCGAGTGGGCCAATCGGAAAACTCGATTACTACACGAACTTCAGCCGGGAGACCGAATCGGGCTATCGCGACGAATCGGCCGCTCGCATTTCGAGATTTTTCGGTAAGCTCGGCTATCGTCCAACTGAGCATACGGACGTTACAGTGTCCTATACCTATGTTAAAGATCGACTGCAGCAGGCAGGTACGCTTCCTCTCAGCCAAGCCGCGATTGACCCCAAACGGAACTTTACGCCGGGCGACTTTTTCGATTCAGAGACGAGCGTACTGCGATTGAATGCCCGGCACGAATTGCCATTGGGATTCTCCGTTAACGTCAACGGTTTTTACCGACGCCTTGCACAAGATCAATTCACCAGAGGGCAGAGCTCTCAAAGCAGCAATATCTTCACGACTGAATCTCGTGGAGGAGTCTTTCAGCTCAATCATGATGCCAGCCTGTTTGGCCACCGGAATGCTCTTGTTCTGGGGAATGAATACACCAGAAACGACTTTGACAATCGGTCAGTTGCCTCGTTCTTTTCGTTTCCTGGATCGTTCCCGTCTTTACGATCGACAGATGAAACGATTCTCGGGCTCTACGCGCAGGACGCCCTGCATCTGACGTCAGAACTGATCTTGACTGTCGGAGTTCGATACGATCGCAATCATCTTGACTTCATCGATAATCTGGACAGTACCAATAACGGCTCAAAAGTCTTTCATCGGACAACCCCTCGTGCAGGGCTGACCTATCTGGTCACGCCAAGTGTAAGTTTCTATTTCAACTATGGACAGGGGTTTCGTGTTCCGACCTACAACGAGCTTTTTGGTTCAGGGCTTGGACCGTTTGGATCGGGAAATCCCAACCTCAGGCCTGTAAGATCGAACAATTTTGAGGTAGGCGCGCGAGCGCGCATTCAAACCTGGGGTGAAGCGAGCGTGGCTCTGTTCCGAGCTGACGTGCGGGATGAAATTTATCTCGTCTGCGGGGATCCTAGCACTTGCAACTTTGGGACTCCAGCGAACCAGAACATCCCTGAGTCTAGGCGCCAGGGCATCGAAACGACCTTCAAGGCCAGATTCAACCAGTATTTTGATGGAATGGTGAACTATACCTACACCCAGGCGACATTTCAGAGCGATCTGGTCCTGAATCCGTATTTTGTGGGCTTCAATCCATTTCTGGAGAACGTAAAGAGGGGCGACAGTATTCCTCTCGTTCCGAAGAATCGGTTGAGTGTGACGGGGAATTATCATCCTGCGCCTGGTTGGACAATTTCGTTGACCGGACTCTACGTGAGTACGCAGTTTCACCAGGGTGACGAAGAGAACGTGCAACCGCGCATTCCTGGCTACCTCACGCTCAATAGTCGCATTGCCTATGAACGACCTGTTCCCGGCGGGCATCTGAGCGGCTTTTTAATGCTCAACAATATGCTGGATCAGCGCTACTATACGTCAGGGATCATGGCGCCAAATACATTGACTGGTGGTGGCGCAGTTGAGCGTTTCGTGATGCCGGCTCCGGCAATCGCAATTTATGGTGGTGTGAGCTATCGATTTGAGGGATTGTAATCTGGGCCAACATGTATTCAGGCAAAGCCATGGGACAAGCAAGGGCAGTAGCGATTCTCGGAACCGGCTCCGATGTGGGGAAAAGCCTCGTCGTAGCCGGGATCTGCAGACTCCTGTCTCGCAAAGGTGTACGGGCCGCGCCATTTAAAGCGCAGAACATGGCGTTGAATTCCTTCGTGACGCTCGATGGCGGGGAGATTGGCAGAGCGCAGGCGCTGCAGGCTCAGGCTTGCGGGATCGAGCCGACGGTAGATATGAATCCGATTCTGCTAAAGCCGGAATCTGACTCGCGATCTCAGGTGGTCGTGAGAGGGAAGGTCTACGAGACGTTGGATGCGCTCGCCTACTTTGAGCGGAAAGAGACGCTCTTCAACATTGTTCGAGAGTGTTATGCACGACTGGCTAGCGAGTATGAGTGTGTCGTGATCGAAGGAGCAGGGAGTGCTGCGGAGATCAATCTTCGCGATCGAGACATGGTGAATTGGCCTGTTGTCGAGTTAGCCAATGCCTCCGTCGTCCTGGTGGCGGATATCGATCGGGGCGGGGTCTTCGCGCAGATCATTGGGACGCTCGACTTGCTAGCGCCGCATGAGCGCCAGCGTGTACGCGGTGTGATCGTGAATAAGTTCCGCGGAGATCGTCGGCTGTTTGAAGATGGTGTTCGCATCCTTGAGATGCGCACAGGTCTTCCGGTCCTGGGAGTCGTCCCCTACCTGAGGGACCTTCGGTTGGATCAAGAGGATAGCCTCGATCTAGCTCGTTCCCGGTCGGTTCAGTTCAAACCTGATTTCACAAACGTAGCCGTGGTCCTGCTTCCTCGCATGAGCAACTTCACCGACTTCAATGCGCTGGCAGCTGAGAAAGATGTGGCGCTTCGGTTTGCCGCTTCGCCGGAGGATCTCCGAGGGGCTGACGTGGTGATTCTTCCTGGAAGCAAGAATACACTCGAAGACCTCGACTATCTTGTGACGTCAGGATTCCCGGTTACCCTGGAGTCGCATGTGCAAAGAGGGGGCGAGCTGGTTGGAATCTGCGGGGGGTATCAGATGCTTGGGCAAGCGATCGCCGATCCCAAGGGATTGGAGAGGGGAGGAACGTCAACAGGATTAGGGTTTCTTGATGTGACGACGAAGCTTGATGCGCCGAAGATTTGCCGGCAAGTTCGGGCCATATCGCTGCTTCATGGCGTGCAACAGCACGCGCCAGTCCGTGGCTATGAAATCCACATGGGGCGGACCAGTCGTGGAACCACCAACCCGTGTTTTCAAATTGAAGCATCTGAAATCTGGGAAGGCACGGCGAGGGGTGATGAAGGCGCTGCAAGTGCGAATGGTCGTATCTGGGGCACCAGCATTCATGGTCTGTTCGATCAGCCTGGGTTCCGCAGGGGCTGGTTGAACCGCGTACGAGGCCGGAAGGGACTCTCGCCCATTTCGCCTCGTGAGTCTGAACTCGTCGTGACACAACTGCGAGCTGAACTGGATCGTTGGGCTGACCACCTAGAGCAGTATGTGAATATGGACGCGATCTATTCAGTATGTGAAGGTCGATGAAGAAGGGAGTAGGCATGCGCATTACGAAGGTCTATACCAGGACCGGTGACAAGGGAAAAACCAGGTTGGCTGGAGGCCAGCAGGTCTGGAAGGATAGCTTACGGGTGGAGGCCTATGGGGACGTAGACGAACTGAACTCGACGATCGGGGTCGTCAGGGCGTTTAATGCGGAGTTGGTCGGGATTCATCCTTCTGCCGATCGGTTAGAAGAGGAACTGCGCTGGATTCAGAACAAGCTGTTCGATCTTGGTGGGCTGCTGGCCACGGCGCCCGGGCAGACGTTCAAGAATATGCCGACGGTCACAGCCCGGGACGTGACCAGGCTGGAAAAACTCATGGATAGGTGTCAGAAAGACTTGCCCCCTCTGAAGGAATTTATTCTCCCAGGTGGCGGGAAGATTTCAAGCTTGTTACACCAGGCCAGAACGATCTGTCGACGGGCTGAACGTCTCTGTGTGCGATTGGGGAGAGAAGAGCTGCTGGATCCGGCTCTCGTGCGTTTTCTGAATCGCCTCAGCGACGCGTTGTTCGTTTTAGCCCGTTGGATGG
>SPAX01000071.1 GCA_005239475.1 Nitrospira sp.
TGGAAGATATTGCCAACACCATTGCCGGTGCGAGCCGGACCATGATGCTCATGCTGATGAGCATTGCCTCGATTTCGCTCATCGTCGGCGGCATCGGCATCATGAATATTCTCCTGGTGTCGGTCACAGAACGGACGAAAGAAATCGGGCTTCGCATGGCCGTCGGCGCCAAACGCTGGCACATCCTGCTCCAATTTCTGATCGAAGCGATCATTATGACGGCGATTGGCGGAATCGTCGGCGTGGCCGCCGGCATCGGCGGCGCGAAACTGCTGACCACGATGGTCGGCTGGCCGACCATTATCTCTCCGGAAGCTGTCGTCATCGCGTTTCTGTTTTCCCTGATCGTGGGGGTTTTCTTCGGTCTATACCCCGCGAACAAAGCGTCGAAGATGAACCCCATCGAGGCGCTGCACTACGAGTGAGGGCGAGAGGCGCGAGACAGGCGAGAAAGGGAGGATCGTCGGGTTGAAGATCGAGGGAGCGCTGATTGATATGGGAGATTCAATTCTTGCCTGTCGCGCCCGTCCCGCCTTTCCCGCGCGTTTCGTCCGCCAAAAACCATGACTATCACGCAGAACATCGAGATTGCACAGAAACTTCGGGAAGTCGCACTCCTCCTGGAGGATCAGGGCGCGAATCGGTTTCGCGTGCGAGCCTATCGCGCGGCGGCAGAGACGATCGAACGCTTGGCGGTTCCCGCCGCAGAGATCGCACAGCAACAGGGCACAGACGGGTTGCAATCATTGCCCGGCATCGGGGTGAGCCTCGCGCGATCCATTCATACCCTCGTCGTCACCGGGCGACTGCCGATGTTGGATCGCCTGCGCGGTCACATGGACCCGGTTTCACTGCTCACGTCCATTCCAGGAATCGGTCCAGCCCTCGCCACACGACTCCACTACGACCTCGGCATCGACACGCTGGAACAACTGGAAATGGCGGCGCACGACGGACGCCTAACAGAAGTTGAAGGGATCGGTCCCAAAAAACTCCAGGGCATCATCGATTCCCTGACCGCGCGACTTGGACGTGTCCGGCAGAGCGCTGGCAGGACGGCCGGGCACCCGGCTGCTGAACCTCCGGTGGAAGAGCTCCTGGATGTGGACAGGGAATACCGAGAGTCTGCCCAGGCGGGAAGGCTACAAACCATTGCGCCGCACCGCTTCAATCCGAAGAAAGAAGCCTGGCTGCCGATCCTCCACACACAACGCGGTACTCGCCATTATACTGCGCTGTTCTCGAACAGCGCCCTGGCCCATCAACTCAAGAAAACGCGGGACTGGGTCATCCTCTACTACGACGATAACGACGGCGAGCGCCTGTGTACCGTGATCACAAGCCACCAAACCCCATTCAGTGGAAAACGAATCGCACGGGGGCGAGAGGAAGACTGTGCAGCCTACTACCAGTCTCGTGAAGCCATGACAACAGAGGCAACTTCCCCAGGCTCGTAATGTCAGCACGCCGGCTGTGTGTCCTCATCGGAATTGTTCTTGTCGCAATTGGCCTAGCAAGCTGCGGAAAAACTATCTCAGCACGCGAAACTTCGATAGTTCGCATGTCTGGCTCAACAGGAAAACACTTTCGCAGGCTGCTCAAAAAGGCCGTCCAGCAAGGCCGCAGCACGCGAAGAGGCGAGGCGTACGCTTCGGTACGTTGAGCCTCTGAGCGAAGCGAGAACGAAGCTGGCGGACTTTTTCAGCAGCCTGCTAGGATGGTTCAGCATGATCCGGATGCCGGGACAGAGCCACCAGGGTCCGCTCCCTCCGCTGACGGATGCACAACGAACGCTGGAGCAGGAACTCCATTCCCACGTCCAGACGCTCGCGGGGCAGATCGGCGAGCGCAACCTGTTTCGCCACGACAGGCTTGTCATGGCGGCGGATTATATCCGGACGACGCTCGCCGGTGCCGGGTATGAGGTTCGCCGGCAACCCTACGAGGTGGGAGGGAAGATCTGTGAGAATATCGAAGCGGAAATGCGAGGGAGAGAAAAACCGGACGACATCGTCATCATCGGCGCGCACTATGATTCCGTGCAGGGAAGTCCCGGCGCCAACGACAATGCGAGCGGCGTGGCGGCGACGCTCGCCTTGGCTCGTGCGTTCGCGGACACTACGCCGGCCCGTACGCTTCGATTTGTCTTGTTCGCCAACGAGGAACCGCCGTTCTTTCAAACCGAACATATGGGGAGCCGCGTCTACGCCAAGCGCAGCCGCGAGCGGGGCGAAAATATCGCCCTCATGCTCAGCCTGGAGACCATCGGGTACTACTCAGACGAGCCGGGGAGCCAACACCTCCTCTTTCCGTTGAGTCTCATCTATCCCTCGACCGGGAACTTCATCGCCTTCGTCAGCAACGTGGAGAACGGGTTCCTGGTGCGGCAGCTCGTGGGATCTTTTCGGCAACAGGCCCAATTTCCCTCCGAAGGGGGAGCCCTGTGGGGATTGATCCCCGGCGTCGGGTGGTCGGACCATTGGGCCTTCTGGGAGGAGGGATTTCCGGCGGTGATGGTCACCGACACCGCCCTCTTCCGTTACCCCGCCTACCATTCAAGCGCCGACAGGCCCGAGCTCGTTCAATACGAACGAATGGCGCGCGTCGTCTCCGGCCTGCAGGCTGTCATTGCAGGGATGGCGAATGCACCACAGTGAGAGAGGGTGAACGAGAGGAAATAGTCAGACTACCCTTGCTCGTTCTCTCTCCCCACTGCTGTACCAGAACGTGACACAACTGCTGCACCAGAACGTGACACAGAAAGGGCGGCCTGGGTGAATCCGGAACTGCGCGCGTCGAACGACCACTATCAATGGTCTCTCCAAGCATGCTCATTACTACTCTCCCCCACACATAGCAGAGGCCGAATCATCTCTAAACAGTGAGGGCGGCTGAGCCGATCCTCAACTGCGCGCGTAGACGCTCACTCTCTCCCCCTTTATCACTCAACCAAGCAAGGGAGTGAGAAGCTTTCGACTGCGGCCGTCGAGCGAGGCCCTTCTTAGGGCGCGCGCTCCGGGAGCAAAGAAAGCTTCTCACACCCTTGCGCCTCACCTTCCTGATTCGTCCCTGCTTACCCCTATTCCTCTGCCTGAACCCCAGGATGGTAAGTGCTATACACGTACACAGGGATAGACAGGTGGCTGAGATGTTTCTCCATCAGCGGCTTGACGTCTTTCCAGTCGAGCCCACCCACACCAGTGGCCAAGCGTGGAAGTGCGACACTCTTGAACTTCTCAGCCTCAATCGTCTTGCACAGCGCCTTGAGACAGTGGTTCACGTTCTCGATCGTGGCCCGGCCTGGCCTGGCTCCGTGACTGGCAGCAGGCTCCTGGGTATACAGACTCACAATCCGAACGCCGCCGACACCGGCCCAGGTCCACAACTCGCCGGTCTTGGGAGTAAACGTCTGAGAATAATGCCGGAAGTCCTTATACATCGCCGGCCAACGTTCTCTGAGTGCCAAAGCTAACCCGTTTGCGAAGTTGTCGTTCGGTGCGACGCCATGCGCCAGAGCATCGGCCTTTGTCAATAAAATATCCCCTGTCACTTCCTTCAACATGTGACCTCCTCCTCTGTCGAGTTAGTAATGAGCTGCGAATCTTATCACAGGGGCGGGATGAGTCTCTCTCGCGCTCGCACCACGAAATGGTTCCCAAGACCGATTCTCTTTTTCACATCTTGAGGGTGACCCGGTTGAATCCATGATTGTGCGCGGGCGAGTCTTAATCCAGGCATCCGCTATTTCGTGGGCGACCTCAGCCTGACCCCACATCCTCCTCACGGAGGGCTCCCAACATCAGACAACCTGGCAGCGTTCTCCTAGGCATCCTGTACCAATTATGGTACAAACCTGCCGAAAGATTGTCGGGCTCACTCAATAGTTGTTCACATAACGATGGGACAGCGTTCAAGATCCTCTGCGCGATTGACCCTGGCCGGAATCATATGCAGCCTGGCCGTGACCGGCTGCCTCTCACCCATCACGCTGAATCGCGCCGTGACGACCTATGATGAGGCGATCACTGATGCCATCTCTAAACAACTGCTCATCAACATCGCCCGCGCCCATCAGCATCAACCGATTCACTTCACCGGCGTCTCAAATATCGCCGCAACGTTCGATTTCCGTGTCAGCGCCGGCGCCACTCCGGCCTTCACAGGAGAGGCAAGCAGGGCGCTCATGCCGATCTTCGGCGGCAGTATGGCGGAGAACCCCACCATCAGTATCGCCCCGATCGAAGGGGAAGAGTTCACCACGCGGCTCTTGACCCCCTTTCAGGAAACCAAGTTCATGCTCCTGCTCCGGCAGCGGTATGACATCGATCTGTTGCTCCGGCTGATGGCCCAGGAGCTGCGGATCAGGGAGAATGGCCAGGAGGTTGCCTACCGCAATACGCCGGCAGATCGGACGGACTATGAGATGTTCCGCCGGGTGGTGACGCACCTCTCGGCCATTCAGGACCAAAACCAGCTCTATGCCGAACCGCTCGTCTACTATCGGACTTGGACTATTCCCGCCAACTCGGTCACAGCTGAAGGCTTCCAGGCATTACAAAAAGAGTATCTCGTGACCTACAGCCAGAAAGACAACAGCTACACCCTTCGGAAACAAATCACGGGACAAATTCTCATCACCAACTATGACCCCAACACGCTTTCATCCGACGAACGAGCCCGGTTGATCGACGAAGCGGAGGAAGGGCAGCTCAACGATGTCTCCTTCGACATTCGCCCGGGGCATGTCGGAGGGGAATACCCCCTCAAGGGAGATTTCAGGCTGCGGAGCTTCAATACCATTCTCAACTTTCTGGGCCGCTCGCTTGGAGACGACTCCGAATACCACGTCGACAAGGATCCGCGGACCCCATCGGTCCACGAAAATCCTGTCCACACCATGGAACTCCTGCTGTCAGATGGAGCGCCCTCGGGAGCCGACCTGTCGATTCAGTCCCACGGGAAATACTACGCCGTGAACACCACCGGACCGCTGGCACGCTGGAACCGCGAGGCATTCCAAATGCTGTATCTATTGTTCCAAATGACCGTCAGCGAGGTGCCTCGCGCCGGAGTCCCCAGCATCACCATTGCGAAGTGACCGGGCCACCAATTCCCCGCCCCCCTGTGATCTTCGGCCATAGTCACCCGCTACCGCTGCACAGACAGGCACCCAAGGATCACCGCGGCGACCGCGCCCATAAACCACGCCGCATACACCCCGGCCTTCTAAACCATTATTGCGGTCTTGAAGCATCGCGTCCAGGACCGCGATTGCCGACTGGTGGTCACCGCCGACGTCTATCGACAAGGCAAGAAGACGATTGACCACAAGAAGAAAATGGACAAGGCACTCCCAGACGCTGACCCGTTGTTGTATAAGGCCCGGTGCGGACATATGATTCAGGAAGAGATGTACAGGAGAGAAGTGGGGGCGGCCAGGCTGTCTCCGCGTCGTTGAGGAGGAACCCATGGGAAGAGTTACCCAGGACATGCAGCTCGTGAAATGGTTCGACGAACTCGGCATCGAGGACGTGCCGTTGGTCGGCGGGAAAAACGCGTCGTTGGGCAAAATGTATCGTGAGCTGGCCTCCAAAGGGGTGAAGGTGCCCAACGGTTTCGCCGTCACGGCGGAGGCGTACCGGCTCTTCCTGAAAGAGGCGAAACTCGACGCGACGATCCGGTTGATTCTCAAAGACCTGGACATGCACGATTTGGCGAACCTCCGGCAAAGAGGCAAGCAGGTGCGGCAGGCCATTCTCGGCGCCACGCTCCCGCTGGAACTGGCCGGTGCGATCACCGACGCCTACGACCGGCTGAGGAAAGGATTGCCCGAGCCGGCGGATGTGGCTGTCCGCAGCAGCGCGACAGCCGAAGATCTTCCGGATGCCAGTTTCGCCGGCCAGCAGGAAACCTACCTCAACGTGCAGGGCCATCTATCTCTGTTGGAACATTGCAAGCGCTGTTTCGCCTCGCTATTTACCGACCGCGCGATAGCCTATCGAGTTGAGAAAGGATTCGATCACCAAAAGATTGCGCTCTCCANCGGGGTTCAGCGCATGGTTCGCTCGGACTTGGCCGCTGCCGGCGTCATGTTTTCCATCGATACGGAAACGGGGTTCCGGGACGCTGTCTTGATTAACGCGTCCTACGGCCTCGGCGAGACTGTGGTGCAGGGCTCGGTCAATCCTGATGAATATTACGTCTTCAAACCGACGCTGACACAAGGGTACCGTCCGATCCTGCAAAAACTCCTGGGCAGTAAAGAGTTCAAACTGATTTACGACGTCGGCGGAAGCAAAATGGTCAAGAACGTACCGGTGCCTCCCGACGACCGGGCCAGATTCGCGATCACGGACGACGAGATCTTGACCCTTACCCGGAGTTCGTCCGGTTTCTCATCGANCAGGGCATCGATAGCATCTCNCTCAACCCCGACACGGTGATCAAAACGACGGTGGACGTATTGGAAGCGGAGCGTCACAGGGTCGGGTAACGGAGAAGTAGAGCCACATAACCGAGGCGACGATGGCAACACCGCTACATCGAGTTAGCCCTACGATACAGAGACAGTAGCGCACTGTCCAAAGTGCGCCGTTCTGCCCCTTGTACCGTTTGCCCACTGTGGCTAAATGTCCCTGTCGTCTCACGGTGAACACGCAGAGTCGCCCGAAACATCGGAAAGTTTCAGGCCTGCAATGGTCGAGCGAGCAAGGCATTGCTCTTGCTGTAGGAAAACTGGGCAACCTCGCCGATGTTTCGTTCACGTGATGGGCTCAGATCGGAGTCGACGGGGTTACGGAGCCGGAGTATCTTGTCGCGATGTTCGATCAATCGTCAGGAGGGGCAAGAGAGATGGAACAGCTCAAGGAGAACGACGGCTGGCTGGCTGCATTCGTCCACGAGGTGTTCAGTATGCCGCGCCGGCATATGCTCGTGTTTCTTGTCGCGACCCTGTTGCTCATCGTCGTGGAAGTCGAGTTGGTCGAAGGGTGGCACCTCGTCCATCTCGTGGAACTCGTGGGCGTGATGGTCTTCCTCTATCTCCTATGGGCGACCTGGCGATCCCGATACAGCCGAACGAGCGCGTGAGTCTCTTGGGCCTGACTCAGGCCGAATTGATCTCACCGTGCAACAGAAGGGTGAGCACGTACGATGACCAGCCGAATGGCTAATCGACCTGCTGGATAGAGACGAGAGGACCTTCGTCATGGCAACCCCATGTGATACTCATGTCGCCGCTGTACCAAAAACATTCCTCCAACAACTGATAGATGTCCTGTGCGCGAAAGGCTATCGCGTTGTCGGTCCGGCCCTGCGTGACGGGGCGGTGATGTGGGACACGATCCGGCAGGTGTCGGATCTGCCGATTGGCTGGCGCGATGAGCAGGAACCGGGACGCTATCGGCTAGAGAACACCGGCTCAGACCAAATCTTCGGGGTCGTCCACGGGCCACAGTCCGTGAAGCCGCTGGCCTTTGCCCCGCGCGAGCCGTTGCTGGTCATCGAGCGGACGAAAGGCAGCTTCTCGGCTCTGCCGACCCTGCCAAAGAGCGAGAAGGTTGCGGTGCTCGGTGCGCGGGCCTGCGATCTCGCAGGGCTCGCCATCCAGGATCACATCTTTCTGAAGGACGCCTACCGGGATCCCTATTATCAAACGCGTCGAGACGGCTTGTTTCTGATTGCGGTGAACTGCACTCGCGCGCTGGCCACCTGTTTCTGCGCCTCAATGGACACAGGTCCCCGAGCGAGCGCGGCATTCGATCTGGCGCTGACTGAATTGGAAGAGGTGTTTCTCGTGGAGGCAGGCAGTGCGGCGGGCCAAGCGATGATGAGCGCACTGTCGCTCGCACCGGCGTCAACCGCACGGGTTCGTGAGGCCGAACAGCAGATCGAGGCATGCGCCCGCAGCCAAGTCAGACGGCTGGATCGATCCCCCCTGCCGCAAGCCCTGTACGACGCCCATGAGCATCCGCGTTGGGACGACGTGGCGGCGCGCTGCCTGGCCTGCGGGAACTGCACGATGGTCTGCCCGACCTGTTTTTGCCACGTGGTCGAGGAGGTGCCGGACCTCACGCAAACACGCAGTGAGCACACCAGATTGTGGGATTCCTGTTTCACGCAAGAGCATGGCTATATTCACGGCAAGAACATTCGCCCGACGATCAAGGATCGCTATCGCATGTGGCTCACGCACAAGCTGGCTTCGTGGATCGATCAGTTCGGAACCTCCGGCTGTGTCGGCTGCGGGCGCTGCATCACCTGGTGCCCGGTCGGGATCGACCTGACCGAGGAGCTGCCGGCTTTGCTGAAGCCTTCGAGTCAAGCCAAGGAGAAGCCGGGCCAAGCATGACGCATCCGAAGCAGACCGTCGTCAAAGTACCGAAGGAAACGTATCCGGAGGGAAGGCTGGTGAGTTCTGGTCCAGTAAATAGGGAGCCATGATGACGCCTTTCTCACAAGCCACCGGAAACGCCGCGGCTAACCCCTATTTGATCCAATCAGCCACCATTGTGGAGAAGATCCGGGAGGCGGAGGACATCGACACCTATCGGTTGCGCTTCGTCGATGAGCAGGTGCGGCGAAGCTATCGGTTCGCTGCCGGCCAGTTCAATATGGTCTATCTTTTCGGGGTCGGCGAGGTGGCGATCTCGATCGTCTCGGATCCGGACGAGCCGGACTCCCTGGACCATACCATCCGTGTCGTGGGGCGAGTCACCAAGGCCATTGCACGCTTGCAGCCCGGCGATGAGCTAGGTATCCGTGGTCCCTTTGGGCAAGGCTGGCCCCTCGATGCCGCGCAGGGCAAAGATGTCGTGATCGTGACCGGCGGGCTGGGCTGCGCGCCGGTAGTCGGCGCCATTGAATACATCTTCCGCCGGCGAAGCCAGTATGGAAGCGTAAAAATTCTGCATGGGATCAAGACGCCGCACGATCTGCTCTATCGGGAACGGTTCGACGCCTGGAGGCGGCACCCCGATGTCGAAGTGTTATTGGCGAGCGACCAGCCTCATAAGACGTGGCGCTATCATGTCGGTGTAGTGACGGAGCTGTTCGAGCAAGTGGTGATGAACCCGGCACGCACCATGGTGCTGATGTGCGGACCGGAGATCATGATGCGCTTGGGTGTGCCGATTTTGATGCAGCGGGGGATTCCGGAGACCGCGATCTACGTTTCGCTGGAACGGCACATGGAATGCGGAATCGGCCTGTGCGGCCATTGCCAATTAGGACCCTACTTTCTGTGCAAAGACGGCCCGGTCATGCGATATGACCGGGTCGCGCCGTGGTTGGAACGGGTGGGATTTTAGCTCGTGGAGCGTTTTTCGTCGCTCGTATCTCGTCCTTCTGAGTCGGTTGCGAGATAGGCTTCACGAGGAACACTTCACATTTCACGAATAGCTCTGAAGAGGTACATGTAGTGAGTCAGCCAAAGGACCACGGCAAACCTGGTCGACCCAAAATGGCCGTCTTCAAATTCGCCTCCTGCGACGGCTGTCAGCTCAGCATCTTGAACCTAGAAGATGACCTGCTCGCTCTGGGGCAGGCGTTGGATATTGCCTACTTTCCTGAAGCCTCCAGCGACATGAGAGAGGGACCCTACGACATCGCGTTGGTCGAAGGTTCCATCACGACGCCTGAGGATGCGCGACGGATCCTGTCCGTGCGAAAACAAGCCCCCTTGTTAATAACGATCGGCGCCTGCGCCACGGCAGGCGGGATCCAAGCCCTGCGTAACTGGGGGGATGTCGAAGCCTTCAAGCGAGTGGTCTATCCCAGTCCTCAGTACATCCAGAGCCTGAGTACCTCGACGCCGATCTCGGAACATGTGCGCGTCGATTTTGAATTGTGGGGCTGTCCCATCGATAAAGAGCAGTTGCTCCGGGTGATCACCGATCTGTTAGCCGGTGTGCAGCCGCGGCTGCCGACACACAGTGTGTGCATTGAATGTAAACGCCGGGGGAATGTCTGCGTGATGGTCGCCAAGGGGATCCCCTGTCTCGGGCCTGTGACACGTACCGGGTGCGGCGCGATTTGCCCGAGCATGGGCCGGGACTGTTACGGCTGTTTCGGTCCGGCTGAAGGGGCACATGAAGGTCCCGGACTCCCTCCGAATACGGCCTCGCTGGCCAAGGAGTTTCACCAGGGGCTCCAGCTCATTCCAATCGAAGTGCTGCGCCGGTTCCGCGGCATCAACGGCTCTGTTAGACCGTTCCGCGAGGAGAGTCAGGCGTGGGAGCAGAAAGACCGTGCCGGGTGATGTGTCGAGCGAGCGTGTAAGTTATGAGTGAGGCAAAGAAAACCAAGACCAGAACCATCGCGGTCGACATGATTGCGCGCGTCGAAGGTGAAGGCGCGCTCCGTGTCACCGTGAAAGACGGTGTCGTGCAGGATGTCGAGCTGAGGATCTTCGAACCGCCGCGGTTCTTCGAGGCCTTTTTGGTAGGCCGGCATTACGACGAGGTGCCGGATATCGTCGCGCGTATTTGCGGCATCTGTCCCGTGGCCTACCAGATGAGCGCCGTCCATGCGTTGGAGCAGATCTTTGCGGTGAGAGTAGAGGGGGCGCTGCGGGATTTGCGGCGAATGATCTATTGCGGCGAATGGATCGAGAGCCATACGCTCCACGTCTACATGCTCCACGCGCCGGACTTTCTCGGCTATGCCAGCGCGATCGCGATGGCCAAAGACCATCCGGGAATCCTGATCCGTGGCCTACGGCTGAAGAAAGCCGGCAATGCTTTGATGACGTTGCTGGGCGGCCGCTCCGTGCATCCGATTTCGGTGAAGGTCGGTGGGTTTTCGCGCGTGCCGCTGCGCCGTGAACTGGAGGGTCTGAAAGAAGAACTCTTGTGGGCGCGTGATGCGGCAGTTGAGACCGTCCGCTGGGTCGCGGGGTTCGACTATCCTGATTTTGCACAGGACTATACCTTCGTCGCGCTCCATCCTTCTGATGAGTATCCTTTCAATGAGGGACCGATCCAGTCCAGTGGCGGAGTAAATATTTCTGCGGCGGAGTTCGAGCAACATTTCAGGGAGGAACAGGCGCCCTATTCCACGGCTCTCCAATGCAGACTCAACGGAGCCAGTTATTTGGTGGGGCCGTTGGCGCGGGTGAACTTTAATCATGACCACCTGTCGCCACTGGGGAAACAAGTATTGGCGGACACCGGACTGTCGTTGCCTCTGTGCAATCCGTTTCACGCGATCATTGCCCGCTCCGTCGAAATTCTGTATGCGATCGAGGAGACGCTGCGGATCATCGACAGCTACGAACCGCCACCCTGTCCATCGGTTCCGGTGACCGTACGCGCCGGCACCGGTATGGCCTGCACCGAAGCGCCGAGAGGAATTCTCTATCATCGGTATCGGGTGGATGGTGACGGCCTGATTCGCGAAGCCAAGATCGTTCCGCCCACCTCGCAGAACCAGCGGCGGATCGAGGAGGATCTTCGTGCCTATATGCCTCGTGTGTTGGATCTCTCGAACGAGCAAGCGGCCTTGGGATGTGAAAAAGTCATCCGGTGCTATGACCCTTGCATCTCCTGCGCAACGCATTTCTTGAAGTTGGACATACTGCGTGACGGGTGACGCATGACAAGTACTGGAGCACGACATCCCCTGCGCATCATCGGGGTCGGCAATCTGTTCAGGGGTGACGATGCGGCGGGAGTCCTGGCCGCACGGCGGCTCAAAGACCTGGTGGGGGATCGCGCCGAAGTGATTGAAGCGGAGTTGGCCGGTCTCGACGTGCTGGACTTGATGGCAGACGCTTCAGCCGTCATCCTGATCGACGCGGCGAGGAGCGGTCGGCCTGCAGGAACGATCCATCGTCTCGATGCGTCCGCCGGGCCTCTCTCCGGAGACCTGTTTCCGCATTCGACGCACGTCCTCAATGCGGTGGACGCGCTTGAGATGGGCCGTACCCTGGGGCTCCTTCCTCCCCAGGTAATCGTGTATGGTGTGGAGGTCGGTGACACCACGGCCGGCAACGATCTGTCTCCGGCGGTTGCCGGAGTATTGGATCAGGTTGTCGAGCGAGTCTTGTGTGAGTTGGAGGGTCTCTCGTGCACGAGTGGCAGCTGATGGCCCAGGTGGTCAAGATGGTGGAGGAGGCGCTCCGCCAGGCTCCCTGTTCGAAGCCGTCAGTCGTGAGGCTCAAAGTCAGTACGCAGTCTCATTTCTTCGAGCACGATGAGGCGGCGTTGCAGTCGGTCTTTGCTGCGGCCGCACAGGGGACTGTTGCTGAGCGGGCCGTTCTGGAAATTCTGCCGGTTCCCGTCACAGCCCACTGCCGGCTGTGCGGAACTTCCTGCGAAATGCATGAGCTGCTGCAATGTTGCCCAGGTTGCGGGTCGGCAAGCTTGGATGCGGAGCAAGTCCCTGAAGTGGTGCTGCACGAGGTCGTGGTGGAGGAATGAAGCAGGAAACCATTATTCGCCTGCGCATTACCGTGGAGGGAACGGTCCAGGGGGTCGGATTCAGGCCGTTTGTCTTCCGTATTGCGCAACAACTTGGAGTGGCCGGATGGGTCACGAACAGCTCTCATGGTGCACTGCTGGAACTGGAGGGGCCGGTTGCTGTGGTGGAGATCTTTCTAGAACGGATGCGGACGGAAGCGCCGGCAGCAGCAAAGGTGGACCGGCTGACCGTAGAACCTGCGAGTCCGATGGGAGAGACAGTCTTCGGGATTCGAGCCAGCGAAGGTGCTGGCGCGCGGCGTCTGGTGGTGCCTCCGGACCTTGCGACCTGTGCCGATTGTCTGGGTGAGCTGAACGATCCGACGGATCGGCGTTTCCGCTACCCCTTTCTGACCTGCACCCAATGTGGTCCACGCTTCAGCCTCATCACGGACATTCCCTATGACCGCGCCAACACCACGATGAGCCGGTTCCAACTGTGCCGGGATTGCCTGGCGGAGTACGAGGATGACCGGGATCGTCGCTTCCATGCCGAACCGATCGCCTGTCCGGTTTGTGGCCCTCAATTAGCGTTGTGGGATGTTCAGGGACAAGTGGTGGCTCGTGAGCAGGAAGCCTTGCAGCAGGCCTGCGAGATCATCCGGAGAGGCGGGATCCTCGCGGTCAAGGGAGTCGGCGGATTTCAGCTTTGGGTGGATGCCTGCTCGGAATCAGCGGTGCAACGGTTACGCCTGCGCAAGATGAGACCGGATAAACCCTTTGCGGTCTTGTTCCCATCTGTTTCAGCTGTACGAGGATCGTGCTTGCTCACAACAGAAGAAGAACTCTTGCTGCTTTCTCCCGAAGCGCCGATCGTGATACTGCGACAGCGCGAACCGTCCAGGCTGGCCCCCTCTGTGTCGCCTGACAACCCCTACGTCGGCGCCATGGTGCCCTACAGCCCGCTCCACGATCTGCTGATGACCGAGTTGCAAGGTCCGGCGGTGGCCACCAGCGGCAATCGCTCCGACGAACCGATCGTGATCGACGAGCAAGAGGCGCTGGTTCGACTTGCCGGAATCGCGGACGCGTTCCTCGTTCACGATCGAGTGATCGCGCGGCCGGTCGATGATTCAGTCCTGCGTGTGGTCGAGGGTGAGCGGTTGATCCTCCGACGAGCGAGGGGGTATGTGCCTCGGTCAATCAGAACACAGGCGCCCCCTACGAACGGAAGCGCGATGGTCCCGATCCTGGCATTCGGGGGCCACCTCAAGAACACGATTGCACTGACGTCCGGTGATCAGGTCCTGCTCAGCCAGCACCTTGGCGATCTGTCCACCCTGGAGGCCTTTGAGGCGTTTCGTCACGCCGTTGATGATCTGCAACGGCTGCTTGACGTCCAGCCCCAACTCGTAGCCTGCGATCTCCACCCCGACTATCGATCAACAATTTTCGCGCAGGAATTCGCCGAACGCCACGCGGTCCCGCTCGTTCGAGTACAACATCATCATGCCCATGTCGCCGCCTGTATGGCGGAGCATGGATTGGATGGCGAGGTGCTGGGCGTGGCCTGGGACGGGTCTGGGTACGGACCTGATGGCCGGCTGTGGGGAGGAGAGTTTCTTGTCGCGGGGTATCCAGGCTTCAGGCGTCTCGCCCATCTTCGGCCCTTTCGCCTGCCGGGCGGAGAGATGGCCATGCGTAAACCCTGGCGCTGTGCCTTCTCAGTCCTGTGGGAGACCTATGGTGAAAGCTTGGCCGTTGAAGAACTTGCTGTCCGACAAGGTGAAAGAGGGGAACGCGACGCTCTCGCGGTCCTCTTGGCAAAAAACATTGCTTCTCCCGAAACCACCAGCATGGGACGATTGTTCGATGCAGTATCTGCGCTTGCCGGCTTCCGTGATGAAGCCAGTTTTGAAGGGCAGGCGGCCATGGCCCTTGAGTTTGCGGCAGAACGCTATGAAAAGACTGCTCCCGGTGATGAGACGGGCTACCTGTTCGCTGTCGCACAATGTAAGGACAACCCGGCTGTGTGGGTAGCTGACTGGCGACCGCTGATCGAGTCTCTTATAAAGGATATGCGTGAAGGGACGAGCCGGGGCCGGATCGCGTATCGGTTCCATCTTGCGCTGGCGGACCTAATCGGTCAAATTGCGGAACGAGCCGGGTTACCGCGGGTGGTGTTGACCGGCGGATGCTTTCAGAATGTTCTGCTGCTCCGGCTCGCGCGTCGCCGGCTGACGAAAGCGGGGTTTACCATCTACAGCCATCGCCTGGTACCGCCCAACGACGGGGGACTCTCTCTTGGGCAGGCGGTCGTGGCGGCGGCTCACATTTCCAACAGAAGGTCCTAGCTATGTGCTTAGCGGTTCCTGGGCAAGTTCTCAGTATCACGAATGACCAACTCCGTACCGCGACGATATCTTTTGGCGGCACCATGAAAGAGGTCTCGCTTGCGCTCGTGCCAGAAGCTGACGTCGGAGACTATGTGATCGTGCATGTGGGATTTGCCATCAGCAAACTGGATGAGGACGCGGCAAGAAGGTCACTTGAGATCTTCGCTGCTCTTGCCAATAAGGAGGCAGGTAGCGGGACTGATAGTCACACGCTCACCTGAGGACTACTGATGAAATACGTCGATGAATACCGAGAGAGTGCGACCGCTGCGGCATTGGCCGAAACGATCAAGCAGACGGTTCGCCGTCCGTGGACGGTGATGGAAATCTGCGGCGGGCAAACCCATTCGATTGTACGGTTCGGCCTCGATGCTCTGTTGCCGTCGAACCTCACCCTGGTGCATGGGCCAGGCTGTCCCATCTGTGTCACGCCGATCGGCTTAATCGATCAGGCACTCCAACTCGCGTCGTTGCCACGAGTGATTTTCTGTTCGTTCGGGGACATGCTGCGCGTACCTGGCTCGCAGGGAAACCTGTTCGAAGTCAAGGCTGCCGGGGGTGATGTACGCATCATATATTCTCCGCTGGATGCGCTGGAGTTGGCCCGCGCGAACCCTGACCGCGAGGTCGTGTGTTTTGCGGTGGGGTTTGAGACGACCGCGCCGGCTTTTGCGATGGCGGCGATCCAGGCGCGGCGCCTGGGTCTGACCAACTTCAGTCTGCTGGCAGCCCAAGTGCTCGTGCCGCCAGCCATGGAAGCCATCCTGTCCGCTCCCGGCTGTCTCGTGCAGGGCTTTCTGGCGGCCGGTCATGTCTGTACCGTCATGGGCTATGAGGAGTACGAAGACTTGGCTACACGCTATCGCGTACCCATCGTGGTCACGGGGTTCGAGCCGATCGACATCCTGGAAGGGATTGCGATGTTGGCCCGCCAATTGGAAGAAGGACGGGCGGTCGTCGAGAACCAATACACCAGGTCGGTGCGTCGGGAGGGCAACGTGGCGGCACAAGCGGCCGTGCGAGAAGTCTTCGAACCAACGCTACGCGCCTGGCGCGGCATCGGCGACATCCCTCACAGCGGCCTGAAACTCACCGCTGCCTATGCCGACTTCGATGCGGCGGTGCGATTTCGTGACGCGCTCTCTCACTTCGGTCCGGTGGGGGGAGAAGATCCAGACTGTCGGAGCGGTCTGGTCTTGCAGGGCTTACTCAAACCGCCGGACTGCCCGGCCTTTGCCACGCGCTGCACGCCGGAAAACCCTCTCGGCGCGCCGATGGTATCCAGCGAAGGAGCCTGCGCGGCCTATTATCGGTATCGAAGTCATGTGAAACGTGAAGCGTGAAACGTATCTCGTCGTTCATCCGGCGTATCGGGTGTTACGTCTTTTGACCGAAAGTGTGCGAGATACGCTTCACGAGATACGAGGCCAGATCCATGGGTGACGACAATTCTTTTGAACCAGAGTGTCCGCTGCCTACATTCGAGAAAAAGACGATCCTCCTGGCACACGGCGGCGGCGGACGGCTCATGCAGGAGTTGATTCGCGGGGTATTCCTCCGTTCGTTCGACAACACGTTGCTCCGCCAGCTCCACGACGGCGCGACGTTCCCGGTCGACAAGGGCACCCTCGCGTTCACCACAGATTCCTACGTCGTGTCTCCATTGTTTTTTCCAGGCGGAGACATCGGCAGCCTGGCGGTGCACGGCACAGTCAATGACCTCGCCATGTGCGGAGCCACACCCCTCTACCTCAGCGCGGGGTTCATTCTAGAAGAGGGGCTCGCCCTGGAGACACTCAGGAAAGTGGTAGAGTCGATGGCCAAAGCGGCGGAAGGGGCGGGGGTGCAGGTCGTCACTGGAGATACGAAGGTGGTGGATCGCGGCAAAGG
>SPAX01000072.1 GCA_005239475.1 Nitrospira sp.
CCTCTTCGCTCGCTGCGGCCTTGCTGGACGGCCATTTTGAGCATCCTGCAAGGCGTGCTCCTGTTATCACAGACATGCGGACCAGTGAAGTTCTGGCGTGCCCACATGGTTTTTCCGCAGCCTGTTAGAAGGAGATGGCAAATAGACGGGGGCAGGTGTGTGATTATCGGTTGGGCAGCACGGGAATTTCTTTTCCGAGCGTCGCGGACTGATCCGACTGTGGGGCCATTGATTCCCATCCCTCGTTCGAAGGGACCGCGACCTCCCCATTCCCTTCAGCTTCCTTTTCCTTGGCCATCTGCTCGACCTCGTAAATCAATGTGTCCATCAACTCTTCGATCGGCACCTTTCGGACGAGCTTGCCCTTCTTGAACAGGATACCTTTACCTTCACCGCCGGCGATCCCGATATCCGCTTCCTTCCCTTCACCGATACCGTTCACGACACAGCCCAGGACCGACACATTGAGCGGGGTCTTAATATGGCCTAGCTTCTTTTCCAGTTCATTGGCCAGCTTCACCACGTCGATCTCCACGCGGCCACAGGTGGGACAGGCGATGACGTTGATCCCTCGATGGCGAAGCTCAAGCGACTTCAAGATCTCGAACCCCACCTTCACTTCTTCGACTGGATCAGCAGCGAGTGACACGCGCAGGGTGTCGCCGATCCCCTGCGAGAGCAAATACCCGAGACCTATGGCGGATTTGACGGCCCCGGTCATCGCCGTTCCTGCCTCTGTAATACCGATGTGCAACGGATAATCGGACTGGTGCGCAAACAACCAATAGGCATCGATAGCATGGTGCACATCCGACGCCTTCAACGACACCTTCATGTTCGTGAATCCAACGTCTTCCAACGCGTGGACGGCATTGAGCGCCGATTCAGCCAAGGCTTCCGGTGACGGCCAGCCATATTTATCCAGCAACGGCCGCTCGAGCGACCCGCCGTTCACGCCGATGCGCAAGGGAATGCCTCGCTCGTTCACGGCCTTGATGACTTCTTCGACTTTCCACCAGGCCCCGATGTTGCCCGGGTTGATCCGGACGCAGTCCACGATCTCAGCCGCTTTCAATGCCAGCCGATGGTCGAAATGAATATCCGCGATCAGCGGCACGGTCATCGCCGCTTTGATCTTGGGCAGCGCCGCCGCCGCTTCGTCGTCCGGCACGGCCACGCGGATCACTTCGCACCCTGCGGCCTCCAACTGGCGAATTTGCTCGACCGTCGCTGCGACATCGCGCGTGTCAGTCGAACACATCGACTGCACGGACACGGGCGCGTCTCCGCCGATCTTGACATTTCCAACTTGAATCTGCCGAGTTTTCCGTCTGGTGATGTGCATTGGATCTAGATCCGCCTGACGCCTAACGTTTCACGCCTCACGTCTTCACTCAGCTCCCCTGTTCATCTCCATGCGGCAGCCGATCTGCCGATGAAGCAAACGTGAACTTCTCTCGTGAGAAAGCCGGTGTCTTGCCAATCAATTCCTTCACGCTCTGATAGATGCCTTCCGCCGTCAACCCGTACCGTTCGCGCAGGAAGTCCTGCGGCCCTTGCTCGATATACCAATCCGGCAATCCAAGAACCTTCGTCGTCACATCCGTTACGCCGCCATCGGACAGGGCTTCGAGCACGGCTGAGCCGAACCCACCCATCTTGCAGCCTTCTTCAACCGTCACCACGTATCGAACGCGCTTCGCTACCTCGACGATCAAGTCTTGATCCAGCGGTTTCACGAAACGTGCATTCACCACCGCCGTGGAAATCCCTTCTTCCTCAAGCCGTTTCGCCGCCGTCACCGCATGCGAGACCGGCACACCGATGGCCACAATCGCCACCTCCGTGCCATCGCGCAACAACTCGCCCTTCCCAACCGGCAACGCCATCGGCTCCTGATCCATCGTGACGCCCAGGCTCAGTCCGCGCGGATACCGTATCGAGGCAGGCCCGTCGTGCTGGATGCAGGTTTTCAGCATATGCTGCAACTCATTTTCATCCTTCGGCGCCATGACGACCATGTTCGGCATGTGGCGCAGAAACGCATAATCAAACGCTCCATGGTGCGTTGTCCCGTCTTCCGCAACCAACCCGCCGCGATCGATGCAGAAGGTCACCGGCAGATTTTGCGTGGCGACATCGTGCACCACCTGGTCATACGCACGCTGCAAAAAGGTGGAATACAACGCCACTACCGGACGGAGGCCCTGCGTCGCAAGACCCGCCGCAAATGTCACCGCATGTTGTTCGGCAATCCCCACGTCATAGATTCGGTCCGGAAACTCTTTCTCGAAAATATTGAGGCCGGTCCCTTCGCACATCGCAGCCGTAATCGCGACGATCCGTTTATCCGCTCGGGCCAGCTTGACCAATGATTCGATGGCGATCTGCGTATAGGACGGCCGCGCCGCTTTCTTCGCCGGTGCCCCGGTTTCCCGAACAAAAGGCGGACAGGCATGGAACCACACGGGATTCTCCACCGCGGGCTTATAGCCCAAGCCTTTTTTCGTAATGACATGGAGCAACACCGGCCCCTTCATCTTCAGCACATTTTCCAAGGTGGGCAGCAGATGCTCGAAGTTATGTCCGTCAATCGGCCCCGCATACCTGAACCCAAGTTCTTCAAAGAGCAGCCCGGGAAGGATCGCTCCCTTGGCCAGCTCTTCAGCCCGACGGGCCCACTTCTGCATGTCCTGCCCGATGTGGGGGATTTTCCCCAACAGTTGCCCTGTTTCCTCCCGCATCTTGGCATAAAAATCTCCGGTGATGGTCCGGTTTAAATAGGAGGAAATGGCTCCGACATTCTTCGAGATGGACATTTGATTGTCGTTCAGAATGACCACGAAATCTTTCCCCAGCCCTCCGGCATGCTGCAGGCCTTCCAGCGTCATCCCGGCCGTCATGGCACCATCCCCGACGACACAGACCACTTTATGTTTCTGCCGCAATTGCTCACGGGCAGCGACCAGCCCAAAGGCTGCGGAGACGCCGGTACCCGCATGGCCCGCGTTGAACGTATCGTAGACACTCTCCTCGCGTTTGGTGAACCCGCTCATCCCCCCGTACTGTCGGAGCGTGTGAAACTGCTCCCGACGCCCGGTGAGTAGTTTATGCGCATAGGCTTGATTGCTCGTGTCCCATACGATCTTGTCCTTGGGGGTATTGAGCAGGTAGTGCAATGCCACCGTCAGTTCAATCACTCCGAGGTTTGAGGCCAGGTGCCCTCCGACATTGGAAACCACGCCGATAATCTGCTCCCGTAGTTCCTGGCACAAGGCAGGAAACTCCGTCGGTGAGAGCCGTTTCAGATCAGCGGGGCTTTGAATGGTCTTCAAAATCGACATGACAGATGCTCCTTTGCGTCAACGCGTGCGCCTGTAACAACAAGCTGGACCAGGCTAAGCACTGGCGAAGCAGTGTGGCGGCTTGCGACGCTCGCACGGATGAGTCTCACATGGTAATCCCATGTTGTCAAGGGGTTAGCCGGCTTTCATCGAAACTCCTGCATCACTCATGACTCCAGTCTATAGGTCAACAATGTCGAGAGCGTGAAGTCTGCTGCGCTCCCGGTGATAAAGTCGAGATTTTCGATCCCGTAGCCTTGCCACAAGAGGTGTTGCGTCAGTCGGTAGCTGAACCCAAGCACCGATTCCGTCACGCCCTTATCCAGCGTTCGCGTGCCCACACCGTGGAATGGTGAGGAGTAATAATCGAACTGCGTCGTGATGGAAAGATTCTCCGACCACAGATACTCCACGGCGATAAGCCCGGATATCGTCGGCTGGAGAGACACTCCTGCGATACGGCCGGTCGGGACCACTCCATTAAGGTTGCCATAGACCACCCAACGACCACCGAATCCTTTTTCAGCCGCCAAACCGAACCCGACATCCGGGCTGCCACTCCCGAAGAATTGCCCTTCATCCCCCGTGGGAAGCTTGAGCGCCGTACGGACTGACAGCGCCGGCAACAATGCAGTCTCTTGCAGCAATTGGTACTTGCTCATCACCGTACTGTCGCCCAACCCGACGACTCCTTCACGTCCGCTCGCGACGGTCCGTCCCCCGCGTGAGATGTTGAATACATAGCCCGACTGTCCCAGTGCGTCGCGAGCCGGCGCCAAGCCGGTTGTCGCCCGTTCAACTGCCTGGATGGGTCCATCCATGAACCCCCGATTGCGATAGAGCACGGGAACTTCCACGGAGAGTTCCCATCGCTCCGTCGCCCCATACCGGAGAAACATACCGGATCGCAGGGTTTCAAACTTCATCGTCACGCTGGCTTGAGGACCTTGATCGCGAAAAATGCTGGCGGTTTCGGCGAGTTCCAATCGAAAATCAAGCACTCCCTTCTTCAGCACGGCGGCGCGATCACCCGGCATGCTCAAGACCAGCTGCTGGATCGGCTGGAAATTTCTGACAGGGAACGGACCGAAACCCTCTGCCCCAACCAGTGCAGGCTGGAAAGCAAGGGAAACGAGGAATGCGGTAAAGACTACTCGATAAACCACCAACCAAAATCGGACCTTCACGATATCTCCTGCTCTCAGGTANTCAGGGGGTGCGCTTAACCCACCTCTAAGCATTCGAGCNTGCACNNATCCGCTTCAAGCTGCCTGATTACGTTCATTAGCAGGCAGTCAACGATACACTCAAGACTCTCNCAACAGGTCTGTNGCTTTCCAAGAGCCATAACGTTCTGCGCAGGATAGTGTGAGAAAGGGGTGCTTGGCTATCCCTCAAGAGGTGGGNAGCTTAGCTGACANGGNTGCCCATCAGTACGGAAAGTCGAGNCCCGCAAAGATCGCGCCCCCTTCCCGGCTGTAGCCGTAGTCGACCCGTCCGACGACATTGGGTCGAACGATTCCACGGAATCCAATACCCGGAGTCATACGGTAATTATTAAAGGTAACGTCCTTGTAGTCATTGAAAACCTGCCCCGTATCCAAGAACGGTGCAATTTCGAAATCCGCGCTGGCGCCCGCAATCTTTGCACGCACCAGATGAATGCGCTCCTCAATGCTGAGCGACACGAGATGCTTGTCAATGAAACGGTCAACGCCGAATCCGCGTAGATTGTTTTGTCCGCCCAATGAGCTTTGTTCGAAAAATGGCACTTGCGTCCCGATCGTCGCCTGAAGGTTCGCCCGCACGATGAGAATCGCGCGCTTCGATTCACTTGGGAACAGCTTCTTAACCTCGAATTCATAGCGGGAGTATATGGGATGGTCGCCGTTGCGGAGGTTCTGGTTCACCTCCGCATAGGCAATCACTGCCATCCCATCGGTCGGCGAGATGAGATTGTTCCTCGTATCGTAATAAAAGGTCGCCCGGTGTCCAAGAATGAGCGACTCGCCTTGCACCCCATCCACTGTAGAAAAGCGGTCGCCGGTAAATGGGAGATCCGTTGCGCCCCTCTGCAGACGCACGTCGCGGAAGCGCTGGCCAACGGCAATCTGAGTGACCTCGTTGGCGTAGACCCCGAATCGCCAGTTCACCCGGGTTTCACGCCCGGTGTAATTCGTTTGCTCTGACTCTGATGTCGCTTGCCCTAAGCCGAAAAACCGAGTGGTGGCATTTTTGAAAAACGAGGCACCGAAGTTCAACGAGTACCGCCCCTCACTGAAGGCCGGGTCGGCGTAACTGAATACCACTCTGCGTTCAATCTGCTCAGTGAAGGATCCAATGAACCGAATTTCACGCCCCCCCGGCTCGTATCGAAACAGATTGAGCGCGCCTCGCGTCCCAACGATGGAATTATGAACGATCATCGGGGCGACGAGGTATTTGAGTTCTCCATCAGGGTCCGTGCTCAGAAACGGGACGATCAACCCAACATCGTTCCCATCATTCTTGCTGGTGGACACGGCAGGAACCGGGAAATATTGGACGTCGGCTCCTACATGCTCAGGCAGCGCGATGACACTCGCCACAAGGAACACGAGGGCAACGGCAATGAGGCCGCGCAGGCTTGTCATGAAATTCCTGGAGAGGGTTACTGGGCTTTAATCTTGTCTGATTTCTTACGAAGCTGGTCCACCAAGTCGGCATAGGTTGAAGAACGGAGGATCTTTGAAAACTGCCCCCGGTAATTATTCACTAAGCTGACACCGTCCACTACCACGTCATAGACCCGCCAATCAGTATCCTTGTTGAGCAAGCGGTAGTCGATCGGAATTTCGATCTTGCCGGTCAACACCTTTGTCCTGACTTCGGCATAGTCTTTCTCAGTCCGTTCATTGATATACTGCACACCTTCTCCGGAATAGGATTCGATCTTGTCAGCGTAGGAATTGGTCAAGAGCGTCTTGAACAATACGACAAATTCTTGTTTGTCTTTGTCTGACAGCGTATTCCAAGGAGCCCCCAGCGCTCGTCTCGACATTTCCTGATAGTCGAACCGATCCCCGACAACCTGTTCCAATCGCTGCCGGCGCTCTTCAGTTCTCCCCGGCTTGTTCAATTCCTTGTCCTGTATGATTCTCAGGACTTCGTCGATGGTGCTTTTCATGGCGTCAGTCGCGCCACCCGCCACTGCCGGTTGGACGGCAACCCCACCAAGCAGCAACAGCAGACACGCCATCCCGCTCGCGACCCTACCCCAACTCCATCTCTGCGCTTGGGTAACGGCAGATCCGTTGATCTCCATGTATTCTCTCCCTGTATCAAATCGTGGCGCGTGAAGCGCGTGACAGGCGAGAAACGCGCGATTCGGGGTTCGGGGTTCCGAAAACCTCGAACTTCGGACCTCAAACCCTCGCGTCTCGCTTGTCACGCCCATCCCGCCAGTCTCGCTCATTTGACATTGCCATGAACAAACTGACCCACCAACTCCTCAAGATCGAGGCCCGATTCGGTATCGCGTATCGTATCTCCCGGCTTGAGCGGATCGCCGCCCCCTCCCGGAGACAGGGCCAAGAATTTCTCTCCAATGATGCCCCGCGTCTTAATGGACGCAAAGGTGTCCGTATAGAGCTTGACGGTGTTGTTGACTGCCAGTTTCACCTTCGCACGATCCTCGATGAGCGTAATCCCTCGGACCCTGCCGACTTCGACGCCGGCGATTTCGATCGTCGAGCCCGGTTTGAGCCCCGAGGCGCTGTTGAACTGTGCTTCGACTTCGTAGACGTCGCCGCCAATCATCTCAAGTTTCCCGAGCTTGATCGACAGATAGGCGAGGCACAATATGCCGATGAACACGAACACGCCAACCACCATCTCCAACTTGGCTTTTTCCATCGTCGGTACTCCCCTCTCACCCAACAAGCGATCCAGGCAACGCCACAGTCCCACCGACCGAAATGAATTCATGAATCTCCGGATCGGTGGTCCGCTGGAACTCAGCGGCCGTGGCCATCAACACTATCTTGCCGTTCTGAAGCATCGCCACCCAGTCGGAAATTGCGAAGATCTCCGGAATTTCATGACTGACCATCACCCCCGTAAAGCCGAACCGCCGCTGCATGGTAACAATCAAATCGTGAATCGACTTCGCCAGCAAAGGGTCCAACCCCGTCGTCGGTTCATCAAAGAGGATAATCTCAGGCTCCATGACCAACGCCCGTGCCAATCCAGCCCGTTTTCGCATGCCGCCGCTCAATTCGGCGGGGAACTTGTGCCCCATCCCCGCCAACCCGACTTCTTCCAGCTTTTCCTCGACCCGTCGCGTCACCGCCGGGCCCTTCATCCGCAACTTCTCCCGCAACGGGAACGCCACGTTCTCGAAAACCGAGAGCGAGTCGAACAGCGCGGCGCCCTGAAAGAGCATCGCAAACCGTTTCCGCACATCGTTCAAGCGCATGCCAGACAGGCGAGAGATTTCCACATCGCCGACCCACACCTCGCCACGATCCGGCTGCAGGAGCCCGATCATATGCTTGAGGAGCACACTCTTTCCCGATCCACTGCCACCAATGATGGTCGTCAGCTTGCCGACAGGGATAGAGAGATCAATGCCTTGCAAGACCGGCTGATCACCAAACTTTTTTTCGACGCCGATCAGCCTGATCATATTCAATAAGTCGCAATGCCTGAAAGTCATCAAGTCGAATTATCCGCAGAACGATCTTTGACTTTCAGACTTGATGACCTTCGACGAGTTATAAGAGCACCGACGTGAGAAAATAGTCCCATACGAGGATGAGTACGGACGACAAGACCACCGCCTCCGTTGTTGCACGCCCAAGTCCCTCGGCACTGTGTCTCGTATAAAACCCCTTATAGCTACAGACCCAACTGACGATCACCCCGAAGCTGATCGACTTGAGAATGCCACCGTAGACGTCTTTCCATTCCACGGCCGATTGGATCGAGTTCCAATAGGCCCCTTCGCTCACTCCCAACAAATCCACTCCGACAAGGTAGCCGCCATAGATACCGACCACATCAAATATGGCCACGAGTAACGGCACCCCGATCACGCCGGCCACTAATTTCGGTGCAATTAAATATTGCAGCGGATTGATCGCCATGGTATCGAGCGCATCAATCTGTTCCGTAATCCGCATGATGCCGATCTCGGCGGTCATGGCTGAACCGGCCCGCGCGGTCACCATCAACGCAGCCAACACCGGCCCTAGCTCCCGGATCATGCTCAACGCCACCGCAGAACCCAGTAACCCCTCGGAACCAAACTTCCGCAAGCTGTAATAGCCTTGAAGCGCCAGCACCATCCCCGTAAATCCTGCGGTGAGCACGACGACAAACGTGGATTTATACCCGATAAAATGAAGCTGCTTGATGATTTGATAGAATCGAAATGGAGGCCGCACCAGCCAGGCAAACGCCGACAGCAGAAACAACAACATGCGGCCCATCTCCCGTACACGAATGATGGCCCACGCACCCAGCTGTTCGATCACGTTCGTCATCAGTTACCTGGACGGTCGAAAAGATTCACTGTCTGTCTCCGCATAGCGCTGAAACCATTCTGTCAACCGCCCCGCAGCCACCCGACTCTGCTTTCGCAGCCGATTCAGCCCCTCGATGCTCGAGGGGCGACCGATAAGCGCCTGCATACCTTTTATCCAGCCAGTGGGCCTGAGAAACAAATTGAAGTCAAGAGGGAGATCTTCATCCACCAGATCGGAGACCGTCCGCACGATCGCCATAGGTAGGCCTCCTTCCTGAGCCACCGCCGCCACCGCTGCACTTTCCATATCGAGCCCGGTCGCGTCGGTCAGACGACGCAGCCGGCGTTTCTCCTCTGCCTGCCACACCACGGTCCCCGATGACACGACTGTTCCGACCCGTGCGACCAACCCCACATCCTGCGCCACAGCAAGCAGGCCTGTGCGCACGGCCTCATCGCATAATACACGGTCATCCCTCATCGTCCAGGTTCCTTCACCATCTACAGAAGACACCGCTGTGCCAACGATGAGGTCTCCCACCTGAGCCGGTACGAGCGCGCAGGCAAAACCCGTGGACATGACCAGCGACATCGCTTGTGCCTTCAACACCCTTCCCGCAACAGTGCCGGCTGCAGCGGGGCCCACGCCGGTTTGGATGAGCCAATACGTACGATCCCCGCGCTGTCCAATATGGCAGCGAATTCCGGCGATTGTCGCCACACGATCCGTCGCGAGCGCACGCCGAACGGCCTGGAGTTCCCAGCGCGTCGCGGCAAAAATGGCAATAGGATTCACCGCAGATCCTGAGAGGAGTTGCCCTGCGCCAGTGGATGACGTCGGCGGGCGGTTCAACGATCGGCTCGATGACACCCGGACGCGAGTACGTGCTGCCGTACTTCATCGGCCCGCATCTTCCCGCGCGTCCGCAGATTCCGGTACATCGCTAAGGCCCACAACGGGAAGTACCGACAGTACCAATGGTAGCGGAGATAAAACACCCGAGGGAATCCGGTGCCTGTATGGCGGACCTCTTCCCACGAACCATCCTTCATTTGGTGGCGAAGCAGATATTGGACGCCGCGAGCGACGCTGAAGGAATCGGTCATCCCGGCCGACATGAGTCCCATGATGGCCCAGGCCGTTTGAGAGGGCGTACTGTCCCCCTCCCCACTCCAGGCAGGGTCGCCATAAGACAGGCAAGACTCGCCCCACCCGCCATCGGGATTCTGCTTCGACTCCAGCCAGACAACCGCACGCCGAACATAGGGCTCCGAGAGATCCTCGCCGATCGCACGGAGACCAGCTAGGACGGACCAGGTGCCATAGATATAATTGACGCCCCATCGGCCGTACCAACTGCCGTCGGTCTCCTGCTCTCGCTTGAGGAATCGAAGAGCCGGCGCCACCGCGGGGTGCGTCTGATCATAGCCCAAGGCCGCAAGCATCTCGAGGCAGCGTCCGGTCAAATCGGACGTGCTCGGGTCAAGCAAGGCATGGTGGTCGGCAAATGGAATATAATTAAAGACGATACGATTGTTGTCCTTGTCGTATGCGCCCCACCCGCCATCGGACCCTTGCATGGCGAGTACCCATTTCGTCCCCCGCTGGATGGAATCTTGTAACTCGGTGGTCTGAGGCAGCCGGACTTTCGACAGCGCCATCAACACCACTGCCGAGTCATCCACATCGGGATAAAGCTCGTTCTCAAACTGGAAGTACCAGCCTCCCGGCTCCGCACCGGGAGACGAAAACTTCCAATCTCCAACTGCTTTCGTTTGGCGAGAGACCAAGTATGCACCCGCTTTCTGGAGCGATGGGTGGTCCTGCGGCATCCCGGTTTCGATCAAGGCGTTCATGAGCAATGCCGTATCCCAGATTGGAGAGTGGCAGGGCTGAAGATGCAGCGTCTCGACGCGCTGATCACCGACCGATATCGTATCGTAGACTTCCAGCGATTCGATTTCGTGGAGCGCCTTCCGCACCAATGGATCGTCGACCTGATAACCGAGGCACCGAAGGGCTACGATCGAATTCGCCATGGCCGGATAAATCCCCCCCAGCCCACCGCTGCCCTTGATGTGTTCCAACATCCAGGTGGCAGCCTTATGCAAGGCCTTTTCACGCAACCAACTCAGTGGTATCCGGTCGTACAGTTTCAGCACCCTGTCCAACTGGACGAAGAAATTATGCGGCGTGAACCACCGTTGATCCTTATTGAAGGGTGGTACGTCACGATAGCGAATCTGTGATCGAGGGGCGACATAGAGCTCGTCGATACCCTGCTCCTGAGGAATACGACAGACGGGCTGATTCGCAAAGACCACGAGCAAGGGAATCAAAACGGTACGAGACCAATAGGAAATGGCGTAGATATTGAAATAGAACCGCTTCGGCAGGAGCATGATTTCGGGGGGCATGCTCGGAATGCCCTTCCAATCATACTGGTCGAACAGTGCCAGAGTGATTTTCGTGAAGACGTTCGTGCACACGACACCACCCATAGCCAGAATACAGTCACGGGCCCGAAGCATGGAAGGCTCGTCTGCCGAAATACCGCTCAATTTCAAGGCGAAATAGGCTTTCACGGAGGCGCTGATCTCCGAAGGCCCTCCGTAGAAAATCGGCCAGCCGCCATCGGGCAATTGCATGGCACGGAGATAGCGGACCGCCTGGCGCTCTCGCTCGGGATCGACCCGATCGAGAAACCGCCGCAGCAAGAGGTATTCAGCGGTCAGCGTGGTATCGGCTTCGAGCTCCGCAACCCAGTACCCCTCTGATGCATGTTGTCTGGACAAAAACCAGGCTTGACTGCGCCGGACTGCGTCGTCGAGCGCATCCACTTGACTGATCGAATGGCTGGTGGGGCGACGTGTCGCAGCGTCGACAGGTGCCGAGAGCACGGACTTGTCTGACACCAGGCGCAGCGGCGGAACATTGGATGGCTCGGTCGCCAGCCCAAGCTTCCCCGGAACGGAGACGAAGAGGCTATCGGACAGACGATCCAGAAGCGTTCGAATCAGCTTCATTGTAGTATTGGTCTGTAGAAAACTGCAGATGGATGGGACAACGCGGGTGACTCGCTTCGCCCCCATAAAGCTCGAACCACGAGCGGCACGCTCATAGATCTGCCATGTCGGGGTATATAGCAGACACCCTACTCTGACGTCAAGAAACAGAGCGGCGGAAACCCTTTAAAGTATGAATGTTTTAGCCAATCCAGACTGCTTAGGCCGGCTGCAAGTTGCCCAGTCTCACCGAGACAATTTTTGAGATACCCGGCTCTTCCATGGTGACCCCAAACAACGAGTCTGCAATGGCCATGGTCTGCTTACTGTGGGTGATGACCATGAACTGCGCACCTTCGGAGAGTTCATGCAATACACCGGTAAAGCGCCCAATGTTCTCTTCGTCCAGCGGCGCGTCGATTTCGTCGAGAATACAGAACGGGGTCGGTCTGATCAAGAAGCTCGCGAAGAGCAAGGCCATCGCCGTCAAGGTCTTCTCTCCACCCGAGAGCATGGTGATGCTCTTCAAGCGTTTGCCCGGTGGTTGCACCACGATGTCGACTCCCGGCTCCTGCGGTCCACGCCCTTCTGCGGTCTCGTCCGCCGGCACCTCGACCAGCTGTAGTTCGGCCCGGCCACCGGGGAAGAACTTCACGAACACCTCACTGAATTTCTGCTGGAGCTCGGCAAAGGTACCGGCAAACATGTCTTTCGTAGTGCGGTTGATGCGCTGAATGATTTCTTTGAGCGAACCGATGGACGTGGAGAGATCTTGTTCCTGCGTCGTCAGGAATCGATACCGCTCATCCAACTCTTGATGTTCGTGAATGGCCGCCAAATTGATCGGCCCCAGGCGATCGAGCTTCTCGCGAATCTTCTGCAGTTGCTCCCGTAGCGCGACTTCATTGATTGCCGGTGGGCCTTCCGGAATCGGCTCCTCCCCAATGGACAGCTGTTCGGGTGCCATCTCCACGACCGGTGAATCGAGTAGTGTCGCGAGATCGACCTGGTACGTTCCCAAGAGCGTAGATTCGACAGTCCCCAATTGCATCCGAATTTCCGCCTTCTTAACTTCCACCGCCATGCGGGATTCGCGAAGAGACGACACCGCGCGACGAACATCCTCCAACCCGACATCGAGCTGATGCTCCGCCGCCATGTCCTGCGCCTGCGATTCTTGTAGCTCGACCAGCTGAACCTTTACCCGGGCTGCCGACTCACCGAATTCGCGACAACGCGCCTCTTGGCGCTCACGTTCAACCCGGCTCTGTTCGATCGAGGCCGTAAGCCCCTCGACATGGCGCGTCAACGTCTCAATGCGTACGATCGCGTCTTGCTGCTGTTGCTCAATCCGCAAGAGGTCGTGATGGCGATGCTCACGGGTTGTCCGAATTCCCTGCGCCACTAATTGCGCCTCTGTGAATCGCTGCTGGAGCCCCTGCATGGCGTGATCAATCTGCTCCAACCGTTCGCGCACACGACTGAGCCCGGCTTCCTGGCCGGCCTTCTCCGCCATCCACTGTGCAAGCTGCGCTTCGCCGGAGCACGTTTCTTGATTGAGCCGCTGCGCCTCCGCCGAGCCTCGCTGCGCATCACTGATCAATGTATCGATCCGCCGTGTAAGATCTCCCAGCACATGCTGAAGTCCGACTTCGTCTTTCCGCAGTGAGAGCCCCTGCATTTCAGCGTCACGCAGCGACTCCGCAAGTTGCCGGCTCTGCTCGCGCAGCTCCTGTCCCTGCACCAGCAATCGTTCTTGCCGCTGCTTTCCTTCTTCGACGAATCCCGCCAGCGAGACACGCTGGGCATCCAAGTGAAGCACCTCTCGACGTCGTTGCAGCAGGCCTCCCGTTGCGCTGGCTTGGCCACCGGTGATCACCCCGGCCGCATCCAAGACTTCTCCTGCGCGCGTCACGAGGAGGGGTCCATCGGGAGCAGCGAAGGGCTGTTGTTCCCACAATGCCGTCGCGTCCTTAAGGGTATCGACGAACACGATCCGATCGAAGAGATAGTCACGGGCCGCTTCGCGCTCACCCTGTACAGGGATCAAATCGACCGCACGGCCGACCACACCGGGCCGGCCCTCCAGCGCGGCCCACCACTGGTGGGATGCCGTATCCCGAGTCGTCCATCGAGGTTGCTGAGGGATGAATGTGCCTCGCCCGAGATCTTTCTCTTTCAGAAACTCAATCGCCTCACAAGCCGCGGCGGGATTGTCGACGAACCATCCTCTGACCCGCTCGCCCAAAATCGCTTCCACCGCCCGGTCCCATCCAGGAGGCACGACCAACCACTCGGCGATGGCATCGCGAACCCCGTTACAGGCTTTGAGCGCAGTCGACTCTTCGTCGCCGCGCCGCCCATAGCCCATATCTTCCTGCAGCACGCCTTGCAGCGCTCTTAGATGAGAGTCCACTGCGGCCAACTCTTCCGACTGGCGAAATACCAACTGATCGGCTTCGACCGACTCGGCCGATACGCGCTCGCTCTCTTCCTCAACACCTTGCCGCTGCCGCCGCAGGGCAGCGACCAATTGCTCCGCCTCGTGGCAGGCCTGTTGGAGCGACTGCCGCTTGTCCGTCGCCGCAACATGCTGCAGGCGAAAGTCTTCCCGCTCCCGAGCCAGCCGGCCTTCACGATCCGCCGCCTCTTGAATACGAGCGGCCAATTGCACCACGGTCTGCTCGGTATTTGCGACCAACACCGCCAGGTTGAGCACGTCCCGACGCCCTCGTTCCTCTTCAGCCAGGGCTACGGCGCGTTGATGGGTCAGCTCTTTCATCTCCTGCTCGAGCATCGCGAACGCCTGCTCCCGCTCCGCACATTCACGTTCGAGCGCAGCCAGCGTGTCCTCGAGGGCCGCAGCTTCCGCCGCGCCCTGCTTCTGCTCCTGGGTGAGGCGCTCGAGTTCCTCGCCCCCCTGACTCTGCTGCTGCGTATAGAGTTCACCGCGATTACGCTCGACTTCGGCAGCCGTCAGCGCCTGCGCCTGTTGCTGCTCAACCTTCGAAAGTTCCTCGCGCCGCTGCCCAATCGCCTCGTTCGCTATGGCAATCGCGAGCTTGATCCGTTCAAGTTCCGCATTCAAACGCGCCAGCTCGGCGGACTGTTCGGACTCGTGGTCCCCCAACGTCTGCAACTCCGACTCCACCTCCTTGATCGTGCTTCGGAGGATACGGTATTCGTTGGTCAGCAACTGAATCTCCAGCGACTTGGCCTCTTGGTGCAACGTCTGATAGGACCGCGCCTGGCGCGCTTGGCGCTCAAGGGAATTCAACTGCTTTTTCACCTCCGCAATGATGTCCCGAACCCGCAAGAGGTTTTGCTGCGTCGCATCCAACTTGCGTAACGCTTCAGCCTTCTGCTTCTTGTAGCGAATGATGCCGGCGGTTTCTTCGATCAACTCGCGCCTATCTTGCGGTGACGCGTTAAGGATCTGATCGATTTGTCCCTGCGCGATGACAGTGTGCCCTTTTGTCCCTGCCCTGGTATCCAGCAGGATGCTCCGGACATCCTTCAACCGGCAGACGGTCTTGTTGATGAGGTATTCGCTGTCGCCATTACGGTATAGACGGCGCGTGATCATGAGTTCTTGATATTCCGACAGCTGGCTCGAAAGACCGGACAAGGGATCCACATTGATCCGATCCAGCCCGCTGATCACGAGCGACACTTCGGCCAGGCCGAGAGGTTTCCGCATTTCGGTCCCGTTAAAGATCACATCTTCCATCTTCTCGCTACGCAGGGCCTTCGTGCTCTGCTCGCCGAGTACCCAAAGAATCGCGTCGACGACATTACTTTTCCCGCTCCCGTTTGGCCCCACGATGGCGGTGACACCATCAGGGAATTCAATCCGGGCTTCCGCGAACGACTTAAACCCCGCCATTTCGAGGGATTTCAAATACATCGGCGACTCCTTCGGTAGCGTATCTCGAGAGGACTTAGCCCGCATTATTCATGAGCGCTTCTGCTGCGTTCACCGATGTTCTGGCGAGCGGCACGGGGCTAGAGGCTAGGGGGGTGACCAGAAGCAATGTCTTCCCTCTCGTCTCGTACCCCTCGCCTCTTGCCTGGCTTTCTAGCACAGACCTAGGGGGAAATCAAAGAAAAATACTGCCGGTAGTAGACACAGGGAGAGAGACCTACAACATTTGGTGAGTGGACCGGTGGCGAGGGATGCGGTTATCCCACCTGAGTCCCAACAGATTTGTTGAGGGACTCAATAGTGATCAGTTCC
>SPAX01000073.1 GCA_005239475.1 Nitrospira sp.
CCCTCTGCCCCTGCAACTTCTACAAGGATAAACAAGCAGAAGCCAAACTCCGCCGCTGGATGTGCGCCTGCGACGAAATGCAGATCTACAAATACTGCCACTGCCTGTTATTTGTGCGAGAAGACGGCATGCCGATCACGGAATATCTCCCGGAAGGCCACGAAGGACGGGAGGTCTATGGCGTCATCACAGACCCGACTCCCGACAAAGGCCGATCGCTGAAACACAAAGCAGCACAGTCTTCTCCTCTTCCATCCGGCATAGATTCAAAGTAGGCACACCCGCACCCCCTCAAGCAATCTACTACCTCTACAGTCCTCATTCACGCTCTCAGCAGGTGGCCTGGTCAATCTCTACTGCGCGCCACATTCTCACCCGCCCGCCCGAGCCGAGACGCGCTCTTCACCCAAACGAGCACCTTCTGATCGTGCGCGTTCCGCGAGCAAGGAAGCCGGCCGCCCGTCTCGCCTTCACTGCCACCCCGATAAAATCTTTTCAGTCATCTTCTTCTCCTTTCCCCAACTCGTGGCGGGATGGAAGGGGGAGACCTCACGTGCGCGCGTCGGACGAGCACCTTCCGAGCGTGCGCGTTCCGCGAGCACAGAGGTCCCCCCTCCGTCCCACCCCATCCTTACTGCCACCCCGACACGTCATATCCCTTCTCAATCAAACACCGCACCACCGCATCGGCGTACGGAGGATCCGGTTCAAGCGGTCTGTAGGCACCACCAACTGAACCAATGATGACTCCGAGCGCGCCTCCGACTGCTGCCCCAATCGTCACGCCCGGTACTCCACCGATGAGTCCACTCGATGCCCCTACTGCAGCGCCACTAATCAGACCCAGCGCAGCTCCAGCGGCTACGTTGCCACTTCGGTTGCCGGTGCCCGGCTTCAACCCCGCCGCTTCCGCCTTACTTTGGCAAGCTGCCACCTCCAACTTCGATGCCTCGCGTCCCTGCAACTGAAGATGGGCATTCGACCGCAACAACGGCTCCGGCCCCGCACAGGCCACGACACTCAAGACAGACACAGCCAGAACAATTTGATTGACGGATAGGCGAATCTTCTTCCTCGCCCCCCCCCAGTCACAGGAGGCATATCTCCTCCTCATCGTGGGATGGCTCGGTTGGGCTTCACTGCGCGCATCGACCGAGCACTGTTTCATCGTGCGCGGTCTGCGAGCACGAAGACCGACCGAGCTGTCCCACGAACTCTTCATTGCCATCCTGTGACCTCATATCCTTTTTCTTGCAGGCATCGATTCACGAAGTTCGTGTAGGCCTGATTCGGCTGCGATGATCCTGACGCACTAAACAGCCCCATGAGTAATCCCCACACCGCGCCGCTCGCAGCCCCAATCATGGAACCGGCGCCTGCTGCGCCTGAGATGGCCCCGCCGACCGCGCCGCTCGCGGCGCCGACTCCGGCCCCTACCGCGGTGCCGGTTGCCACACGCTCGGCCTTTCCACTGCCCTCCTCCGCCCCGGACGTTTCCGCTAATTGCCGACAGACCTCAATATCCTGCTCCGCGAGATCTTTCCCCACAGACTGTAGATGCGAATTGGGATACAGAACGGGCTGCGCCGTCGAACAGGCGCTGAGCAACAGTACTCCCCCGATAATGGACTTACGTCTGCGCGTCATTCCTTCATCGATCCCTTCAGCTGTCCAAGGTTCAAACGAGCCATCACCAGCTGCGCGGTGGCCCCTTTCACGAAGACACGTTTGTGCCGTCCATTCGCACCGGATTGGATCTGCACCGAGGTCACAGGAGTCGATAATTGGCGGGCTAAGAACCGGATCAGTTCGTCGTTGGCTGCGCCATCGACCGGAGGAGCGGCCACTCTGATCTTAATCGCGTCGCCATAAAGACCCACACACTCTGTGGTGGAGGCTTTAGGTTGGATGTGAACGGTGAGGACCGCTCCGGCTTTGGTGTCCTGCACGATCAACGAATTCATCCGTGACGGGGGCCTAGGAGTCTGTCCGACATCGCCATTCATGACGCGGAGGTGCGGCCAGATGCGAGGCCGCAGGCCCGAGGCTGACCCTCGTTTCACGTTTCACGCCTCACGTTTCTTGGGAGCGGGCCGAGAACAACCCAGATGGTCGCGGATCGTTCGCCGCAGTAGAAGGGTCAATGTCGGACAGGCTCCTTGAGCGAGAGAATCAGAAGATGGCCTTCATCAATTCCAGAATGCTGCGCTGCATATCGGGGTCGTCGGTGATCGGGCGGGCGATCGCGACATCGCAGGCTCGATCGGTCGCCACGCCTTGCCGAATGAGTGTCCCGGCATAGATCAGCAATCTGGTGCTGACCCCTTCTTCTAAGCCATGATTCTTGAGGTTCCGCACTTTTCCACCCAGTTTCACCAAGTTGGCCGCAAGGTCACGGCTGACCCCCGCTTCCCGCTCGACCACGGTGATTTCGAGATCAGGCGCCGGATAGTCGAACTCGATCGCCATGAAGCGCTGCTTCGTGCTTTGCTTCAAATCCTTGAGCACGCTCTGGTACCCGGGGTTATAGGAAATCACCAGAAGGAAGTCGTCGGCCGCTTCGAGAATCTGGCCTTTCTTTTCAATCGGCAGGAAACGGCGATCGTCGCTCAGGGGATGGATGATGACCGTCGTATCCTTTCGCGCCTCGACAATTTCGTCCAAATAGACGATTGCGCCATGCTTCACGCCAAGTGTCAGCGGCCCATCGACCCAGACCGTCTCTTGGCCCTTGAGCAGATACCGCCCCACTAAATCGGAGGCGGTGAGATCCTCGTGGCAGGCCACTGTGATCAAGGGACGACCAAGCCGGTAGGCCATATGCTGAACGAATCGGGTCTTGCCGCACCCGGTTGGTCCCTTGAGCATGACCGGCATCTTGCTGTTCGCCGCGACCGTGAACAAACCGATCTCACCACGGACCTCTGCGTAGAATGGCTCTCGCTCGATCCGATACTGTCCGATGTCGACTTCGCGTCCCTGCTGCATCGCTGTGTCTTTCTGGTCTGTCTCGTCTATGCGGTTTATCTGGTTCGGTGCAAGTACGATAAACGGAACCAAGGCCGAAGATCAAGCGATCCGGCCTATCTGGTCTGTTTGGTTTTATGGTTGAATGAAACAACCAGATAACAAAACAAACCAAATGAACCAGATCAACCAGATTAGGCGGCTTTCACACTGTCCAGCACTTCGCGCACTTTTTGCGCCAGCACGTGGGGTGAGAAGGGCTTCGGCAGGAAGCCGGTCTGGCGGCTCACGCCGCCTTGGTCAAACACCGGATGGTCCGGATACCCCGACATGTAGAGCACTTTGATCCCTGATCGAATGGTCAGGATCTTCTCCGCGACTTCAGGCCCGCTCATCTGTGGCATCACGACATCCGTCAACAACAGATGGATGGGCCCCACGTATTTTGCGCTGGTGAGGAGGGCTTCGATGCCATGGCGCGCCTCCAGCACCGTATAGCCATGGAGCCGCAACGTCTCGTGCACGAGACCGCGGACGCTCGGCTCGTCCTCAACCAAGAGGATCGTTTCGTGGCCCCGTGCCGGATCGATCGCTTCGACCGCCCCCGTCGATCCCGATACCTCGTGTTTGACCCGTGGGAAGTAGATCCGGAAAGTCGTGCCCCGACCAGGAGCACTCTCCACGATGATGCTTCCCCCGCTCTGCTTGACGATGCCATAGACAGTCGAAAGTCCCAATCCCGTCCCTTTCCCTTTCTCCTTTGTCGTGAAGAACGGCTCGAACAGATGGGACTTGGTCTCAGCATCCATCCCATGGCCGTTATCACGAACCGCCAGCAACACGTACGATCCCGGTGCCACCCCTACGGCGTCCAGGCGCACCTCTTCCCCAATCGTCACATTCCTGGTTTCGATCGTCAGGCGTCCGCCCTTAGGCATCGCATCACGCGCATTGACCACCAGGTTCATGATGACCTGCTCGATCTGTCCGGGATCTGCCTTGATGGCGCCGGTCGAAGAATCGAGTTCGGCACTGAGTTCGACGCTATCTTCACCGATGAGACGCCGCAACATGCCGTCCATATTGGCAACGAGAGCATTGAGATCGAGGACTTTCGCCGCGATGAACTGCCGTCGACTGAACGCCAGCAATTGACGGGTCAGCCCGGAAGCCCGGTCCGCCGCTTTTTTGATCTCCTCCATATTGTTCCGCATGTCATCGGTGGGCCCCAGGCGACCAAGGAGCAACTCGCTGTACCCTCGAATCACGGTCAGGAGATTATTGAAATCGTGCGCCATGCCACCGGCCAATCGCCCCACCGCCTCCATCTTCTGCGCCTGCCGCAATTGCGCCTCGGTTTCCAGTAACACCCCTTCCGTTCGAGCCCGCTCGCCAAATTGGCCGATCTTGAGACCGATGTCTTCCACCATCCTCAACAACTCGTCATCGGGCTGCCTTACCGAATGGCTGAAGAATTCGATGACACCCTCGATCTCACTCCCTACTAGAATAGGCAATCCAAATGCCCCGTGAAACCCAACTTGTCGAGCCAGCTCTCCACGAGGGAAATTGACCTCCAGCGTGACGTCCGTTACCCAGGCCGCCTGGCCACTGGCCCAAATACGTCCGGGCAAACCCTCTCCGCGTGTAAACACACGCTGCCAGCTGTCCAGGGTAAACGAATCGGCCTGCAGGGATGGCACCTTCCACTGATCAAGACAGCGCAGCACCCCGGTCGCTTTATCCACCCGCCAGAACACGCCCAGATCCCATTCCAGGCTCTCTCCGATTGCCTGGATGATTTTCGGAACGCCCTCTTCCAGGGTCGTCGCCTCGGAGAGGACTCGAGTCACCGCATACTGAGATGCGAGACGCCGTTCAGCCCGACGGCGGTCGGTGATGTCCCTAATAAAGGCGCTGAAGATGTACGCATTCCCAATTTTTGCCGGTGACACCGCAAGCTCAACGGGAAGCTCCCGCCCGTCCCTGTGTTGGGCGACAATTTCAATCCGGCGGTTCAAGATCGCTCCAGCCCCTGTTCGAAGAAATTCACGAATGCCCTGTTCGTGCGCCTGACGATCCTGTTCGGACATGATGGTCTGGGAAAAGACCCGTCCCAGCGCTTCCTCGCGGGACCACCCCAAAATCGCCGTGGCCTGCGCATTCCAATCGGTCACAATCCCGGTCGAATCGATGGTGATCACCCCGTCAAGCGCAGTATCGACAATGGCCCGATTTCGTTCCTGACTCTGGAGCAAGGCAGCTTCAGCGGCTTTCGCCCAGGCACTTTCCTGTTGTGCCTGTCGATGTTCTGCGCGCAAACGTGCCGTGGCCCAGAACAACAACCCCAGCATGGGAATCCAGACCACCCCGCCTGCGATCCCGACTTTCCACAAGAAGGCATGAATAGGCGCCAGGATATCCTGCCGATCCATTCGCACCAGGACCGACCAGCCCCGCCCGGCAAATTCTCCAACGCCTCTGGTCTGCGCGTAGCCAGTCACCACCTGGACATGCCGGCGCAAATGCTCTTCCTCAATAAAACCCGGCACACCGGCCTCGCTCAGCAGCACCGAAGGGAGCCCGAGCTCTTTGAGATTGATGACCCCCTTGTGTGGCAGATCCGAATCGACAAACACCCTGCCCTGCTTCGTCAACATTTGGTACTCCACTCGCCCACTCGCTCCTGGTCGAGCTTCAAGTGAACGAATGGTCCTGGTTGTGACTTGCTCCAAAAATGAAACCCCCACCTGCGAAGTCACGACGCCCAGGAACGTGCCTTGCGAGTCGAGAATCGGGGCGGTAAACGCAACGGTGTCGTCACCATTGTCCACCTCATGCACCGCCTCATGCGCCTCCACATCGGCAACGTGGAGTCGTCGCGTCGCACGCGCGGCTGTAAACCATGGGGCATGACTATAGTTATGCCCTACCAGCAAGGGCTCCGTCGCCGCTACGACTGTACCTTGACTGTCCGTGACCGCTAACCATAGATAGGTCGGGGAATACTCCGTCTTCATCCACTTCAGATACTCGGAGAGATATCTCGGATCGGAGGCTCGCAACGAAAAGGCTCGGGCCATCATGCGGGCATCGCCTTGGCGTTCGAACAGCATCTGGTCGAGTTTCTCGGCAATTTCCCCCGCGGCCAGTGTGAGTTCTCCTCCCATCGCCTCCACGAAGCGATATTCGACGAACCGAATCAGCCCAATACCGGCTAGGACCGCGAATACGGTCATGGCGATAAGGAGATGGGGCAACCACTGATAGCGGCGAAGATTGAGGAATGACACGGTGATTGAGGTCTTCATGATTCACGCACCGGGGAGGCAACGAAGTTGGAGATCAGCATGGCAGGATGGTAGGCTTGTTTCGATGCGCACAATCCAGGAAGACCTGCATCATCCATCGTATTAATGTATTCGGCCCCCTCCGCCACGGCCGTCCGACAGGTCTCCCGAAATAGATACTGCGCCAGACCTGAAAGAGTCCGATCCGTTACTTCTAAGAGGACGCAGAATGTCGCACTCGTCAACCAATAGCCGAAGGTATACGCGCATATCCGACCGTGAGTCCTCACGACCCTCCCCGTGACTCGAAGGGCCGACGCTTGCGACCAGATGACTTCGTGAGCAGGCGCCGCATCAGCCAACAGCATCGCACCGAACGCCTCAAGCCCTTCCGCTTGCTTCTGTCGCGACCAATCTCTTAGGAGGGCACGACAGTCCTGACGGTCGCCCGCCTGATAGGGGGCCACCTCAAAAGACTGCTCTCGTTCGAATCGATTGCACAATGCGCGTTGAGACTTATACCGGTCGCCCGCCAAGGCCGCGAGGTCCATCGCGCGATACAGATAGTCCGGTTCCTTGGGCGTCAGACGATATCCCAGCCGCTCCAACTCTGGTACCAACTGAGCTGGCACGTTCTCAACTCGGCTGACTGGTGAGTCACCGTTCCAGCGCCGCAGCAGCCCCATCGCGTCAGACATGGGCGCGTCGATCGAGCCGACCCCGATCGGAGGCAGGGGCATGAACCAGCCGTCCAGCGATTGCGCAAAGAGGCAAAAGATTCCCCGAATCTCCATCCACCAATAGGCCAGTAATCCATTCCACATGTAGTGATAGACCGGCGAATAGGCTGCAAGCGACTGTGCGCGGGACCACCCCGACCGATCCAACGCCGTCGTCATGCGCGGAATATCGTCCAACGTGAGTCGATGCAGCGGCGCAGGCCCCCACTGACCAGCCACGGCTTCGGTGAGGCGCGGAAGGGGGGCAAGCACGACCACGTCCTCTTGAAACCGCCCGATGAGACGAGGATGCGCGACAACTTGGTCATGGATACCCGGTTGATCGAGCAAGGCCATCACCCGGTCGGCATGACGCTGGATCTCCCCCGGAATCTCCTCTCGCATGAACGGGCATTTCGTATCCCACCCCAACAATATCTGGTCGTGCGACTCACCCCACATCAGCGCCAGTGGGTACAGCTGACAATCGAGCGGACGTTGCTCGTAGATGCGGCAGGTTGAGGTCGCTGCGTTGAATGCCGGACAGAGATACCCGTCTCCATGGAGCTCGGGAACCAGGATCACCTGCGACCCTCGCCGATTGGGAAAAACCGTTCCCTCAACGCCCCCAGCCAGGGCCCGGGTGATTTCGTTCTCGGTAAAATACGGACGGAGGGCGCTATCGGGGTCCGGGAACCGACAACAGACATCGCACTGGAGACAGATACGGCTCGGCACGAGTTGTGGCAGCGCGATCGGTGGTGTCACGGAAGCGCCCACCAGATTATCGGTGTAGAAGGACATTGAAGGATTCCGATCGATGTGCAGCTCATCCTAGCACCATTCTGCTGGAGTGCCCAAAGGGATGTCACTTTTTTCACCGGTTCCCCTCTCAGAAAACGCCACATTATTTCCCATCCATGCGTCCGTTCTATCAGAACTCGTGGTCGCCTTCGATGAGAAGTCTACGTCGCGAAGAGGGCGGGGAAAAACTGCGCACGCATGGCGAGCCCTGCCACCTCTTCCTCACCGTTCCCATCGCCCCTTGTACGGTCCTAAAGCCCGTGTTACAGTTCTTTGGCCTCGCATGAAGGGCTCTCATTGACACGGATACTGCCTCTGTCTGACTTGGCTACCTCCAACCTCCTTCACCGCTGCGCGATCATCCGTGACCAGCTGAGCAAAGCTGGGCTCTTTCCTGCTTTGCCAGGTCAGGCCTCGGTTCCTGGAATGGTCACCGCCACGACCACCTGGCGAATTGCCACCACCCCGTTCTCTCTCACGAAAGACCAGCTAGATTTTTTTCACCAGCTCGGACCACAGCTCTTATCCTTTTATCGAGCCCTGAACCGTCTCTATAACGAGAGTGTACGTGGCCTCCAACCAGCCTGGGTGGCGGGATACCTGGATCAAGGAAAACCGGAAGGTCTGCTCACGTACAGCCGGATGAAACGGTTTCGTGACCAGCTTCCCGCGGTCATCCGACCGGACATCATCCCCACCCAGAACGGCATGGTGATCACCGAGCTCGACTCAGTCCCCGGAGGAATCGGATTAACCGGAGCGTTGACTGAGATATACAGTCAATGGTCATTGGTCAATGGTCACGTAAGCGAAAACAAAGCCGCCTCTCAACCCCCTTATCCCTTCCCCCTTACCCCTCACCCCCTGGAGATCGTGGGAGGCCCCGAGGGGATGGTTCGGGGATTTGCGGCCATGGTGAAATCCCAGCTCGCCCAGCATACGGGGTGCGTCGCAATTCTGATGTCGGAGGAGGCTAAAGACTATCGGCCTGAAATGACGTGGCTTGCGACCAGGCTCCAAGCAATCGGTCTCGACGCCTACTGCGTGGAACCTCGCCACATTCGATTCACCGAAGAAGGCCTCCGGATCACCAGCGAGGGCATGGACCAGCCGATCGCCTTGATTTATCGCTTCTACGAGTTATTCGATCTCCTGAACATTCCCAAATCTGAACTCGTTCAATATGCGATCAAAAAGGACCGGGTCGCCGTCACACCTCCCTACAAGCCGGCGCTGGAAGAAAAGCTCGCCTTTGCCCTCCTCCATCACCCAGCCTTGCAACCGTTCTGGGAGCAGGCATTGGGCCGGGAGGTCTTCCTCCACCTGACCACCATCATGCCGCGTACGTGGACGCTCGATCCTGCGCCGATCCCTCCGTCCGCCACGATTCCTGGTTTGGAGATCGGAGGACGGGCCGTGATGGACTGGCGCGAGCTGGCCACGGCAACCCAGAAAGAACGGCACTTCGTGATCAAACCATCGGGGTTTTCTGAACTCGCCTGGGGCAGCCGAGGCGTATCGGTTGGACACGATATGCCGCAGGGAGAATGGGCCGACGCCATCGACAAGGCCCTGGCGGCCTTTCCCCGAACACCCTATATTCTGCAGGAGTTTCACAAGGGCCGCCTGTATGAACTCGACTACTTCGATCCGGTGACCAGTGAGATGAACCGGATGTCCGGTCGCGCCAGGCTCTCACCCTATTATTTCGTGAGTGGCGAAAAGACCGAACTGGCTGGTATCCTGGCTACCATCTGCCCCGCGGATAAGAAGGTGATCCACGGCATGAAAGACGCCGTCATGGTGCCTTGCACGCTGGCGCAGGGACAGTCCGAAAGTCGTCAAGTCTGAATGTCATAAAGCCCGTATCTATTTCTTCATGATGACTTTAAGACTTGATGACTTTCGACTTGACGACTGAACGTTTATGGCAATGACCCTCTATCACGTTGCCTGGTGTCCCGACTGTGAGGTGGTGCGCCAGAAACTGGCGGGCCTCCACATCGAATATGAGCACATCGTCGTGCCCGACGTGCGCCCGATGCGCAAAGTGGTCCACGACGTCTCAGGCCAGTACTACGTTCCTGTCCTCAAGGATGGGGACATGGTATTGACGGAAACCGACGACATCCTCGATCATTTGGACAAGACGTACGGTCAGGAACGGATCGCGGACGACTAACAGGCTGCGGAAAAACTATTTCGGCACAGCAGGACTTCGATGGCCTGCACAGCTGGGACAAGCCTGGTCTGTCTGGTTGATCTGGTTTCTCTGGTCCATCTGGTTGATCCGGTTAGTCTGATGCAACCAAATAAACAAGACAAACCAAACAAACTAATTAAACGAGACAGACCGAACAGACCAGATGAACAAGACAGGCTGGCGGGCTTTTTCAGCATCCTGCCATAGGCCTGCTGATCCAATCGACAGTAAAGGAGATCGCATGGAAGCATGGAGACGCATACTCGCTGACAGTATCGTGAAACCAAAAGACTTGGCGGACCGGCTCGGGGTCGATGCGAAAGAAATCGAAGCTATCGTGGGCGACTATCCGATGCGCATTACCCCCACGGTGATGGCGACGATCAAAGAAAAGGGCGATGCCATTTGGAAACAGGTGGTCCCGGATATTGCCGAGATGGACGACTTCGAAGCGGAAGACGATCCGCTAGAGGAAGATCTCATGAGTCCGGTCCCACATCTTGTCCATCGCTATCCAGATCGCGTCCTGCTGATGGTGACGAACCAGTGCCCGATTTACTGCCGGTTCTGCACGAGAAAACGACTGGTCGGGAAACCTGGATTCCTCAAGAAAGGCGAACTCGACCAGGCCATCGCCTACTTGCGCGAGCATACCGAAGTGCGCGACGTCATCCTCTCCGGCGGCGACCCCTTGCTCCTGCCGGATCATTTACTAGAACGGATCCTCAAGGCCCTACGCACCATTCCGCATCTGGAACTGATTCGCCTCGGCTCCCGGGTGCCCGGCACATTGCCGGAACGGATCACCACGGAACTCTGTGCGATCGTGAAAAAATACCACCCTGTGTATATGAACCTGCATTTCAATCACCCGGATGAACTGACCCCGGCAGTCAAAGCAGCCTGTGGAATGTTGGCCGATGCCGGTGTGCCGCTTGGCGCGCAGACCGTGCTGCTCAAAGGCGTCAACGACGATCCGGACATCATGAAACGTTTGATGCATCAGCTCCTGCTCGCTCGCATCAAACCTTACTATCTCTACCAAGCGGACCTGACCAAGGGCACGAACCACTTCCGCACCACGGTCGAAACGGGGCTGAACATCATTAAGTCGCTGCAGGGTCACACCAGCGGGATGGCGGTCCCGCACTTCGTGATCGATGCGCCAGGCGGTGGCGGTAAGATCCCCTTGCTCCCAGGCGACTACATGGTGCACATGGATGCCGAGGGGGTCCTCTTGAAGAACTATGAGAACAAGGCCTTTCACTATCCTCAACCGCAACAGGGATCCGCGCGGGAGCTGCCGATGGTCAGCGCAGGGCCATCGCTGGAATCGTGCAGTACTGGAGAACACGACGACCTGTGAGCACCCGAACCACGCAAGGCATTTTGCCCTACCAACAGATTAAGCAGCTGATCGCGAGCGGTGCCATCCACGCCGACGTGCCGATCGAAGACCGGCAGATCCAGCCGGCCAGTCTTGATTTGCGTCTCGGGCGCAAGGCCTATCGGTTGATCAGCAGCTTCCTCCCTGAACTATCCGAGATCACGAGCCGACTCAACGTCCTGGACTTCTACCAGTCCGACCTTGTGATGTACGAAATGGACCTGACCGAAGGGGCCATTCTCGAAAAAGGCCACGTCTATTTGGTGCCACTACTGGAACGGGTGGCGTTACCCAAGACCCTCCGGGCGCGGACCAATCCCAAGAGTACGACCGGACGGCTGGACGTCTTTACCCGCGTCGTGACGGATCTCAACACCGGATTCGATGAAATCCGCGCCGGCTATGCCGGGCCCCTCTATCTGGAGATCGTCCCTCGTTCGTTCGCGATCAAGGTGAAGACCGGATACTCTCTCAATCAAATTCGCTTCGTCCGCGGCGACGCCACCGTGTCAGACCGGTCGCTTCACACGCTCCACAAGCGAACGCCTTTGCTCTACCACAATCTCCCCACGAAGCACGCGCTGGGTACCCGTGATCTCCGGACAGACCGCGGCCTGTTTCTCCGCATCGATCTGAAGGGAGACGACCGAAGTGGCTCACCGATTATCGGCTATCGGGCGAAGAAGAACAGTCACGTCATCGATCTGTCAAAAGTCGGCCACTATGCGGCGCTCGACTTTTGGGAGCCCCTGTACCGCCACCGCCAGGACAGTCTCCTTTTGGAACCGGAGGAGTTTTACATTCTCGCGTCGAAAGAACGGATTCGCGTTCCCGCCGGCTACGCGGCCGAGATGGTCGCCTTCGAAGCAGCCTGTGGCGAGTTACGGACCCACTACGCCGGGTTTTTCGATCCTGGATTTGGGTACGGCCGCGGCGACCTGCATGGCACCCAAGTGGTCCTGGAGGTCCGCCCCCACGACGTGCCCTTCCTGATCCATGATGGACAAACCTTTTTTAAGGTTGTATACGACAGGATGCTCGCACACCCCAGTCAGCTCTATGGCACGGCACTCGGGTCCTCGTATCAGCGCCAAGGTCTTACCCTGAGCAAACATTTTAAGATTTAGCAGGATGCTGAACCAGTCCGCCAGTGTCGTTCTCGACACCCGTGAAGCCTATCTCGTGAAGCGTCACTCGCTTCTGATCCGGACATTTCACGCTTTACGTTTCACCTTTCACGAACAGCTAGGAACCAGCTGACCATGCCACCAGAACCGCCAGGACCGCCACAGGAGCCGGTGCGCCGCGAGCCGGATGACGACTCCGGGGGCGACAACCAACTGCGTGTCGCCGGGATGATCGTGGGCACCGCCCTCATTTTCATCGGCTTCCTCGACATATTTCTCTCGATCAGCGGGGGATTCGAGATCGACGTTATTCCCTTTTTGATTTATTTCGGTGGGGTCGCGGTGTGGGCGAATGCGGTCGTCGAAAACATAACCCTCCGCTACAGCCTCATCGGCGGCGCCCTCCTGCTCGCAGCCGTCTTCTTCCACTATGGGGAAGTCCTCTTCTGGCACAAGCAAGTCGTGTTTTGGGGTACAGTAGTTGTCGTCATGTATTTCATGTTCAATGAACCGAAGAAACCCACATAACAGGATGCTGAAACAGTCCGCCAGCTACGTTCTCGCATCGTTCAGACCCTCAACGTACCCCGGAGGGTACGCCTCGGCCCTTCACTCGCTGCGGCCTTGCTGGACAGCCTGTTTGAGCATCCTGGGGGAGTGTTCTCCTGTTGTGCCACACGTGCGGGTCATCGAAGTTGTCATGCGCCAACATAGTTTTCCCACAACCTTCTAATGTGTCATGGCGATGTCGATTTCCGTCATCATCCCCACACTGGACGAAGAACGGACAATCATAGCCACACTAGCGCACACCGCCTCGCTCGGCTTCGATGAACTCATCGTGGTGGATGGAGGGAGCCTCGATCAAACCCCTGTGCTTGTCGAGTCATACAGACGGAAAACTCAGTCCCCGGCACACAGCCCCGTACGACTGGTGATCGCTCCCTGCGGACGCGCCCGGCAGATGAACGAAGGCGCAAAGGCCAGCGGCGGAGAGATTCTTCTCTTCCTCCATGCCGACACGCTGCTTCCAGACGATGCCAACACGATAATCGAAACGATGCTGGCCGATCAACGGATCGTGGGCGGACGGTTCGATGTCCGATTCGATCGCCCATCGATGTGGGGAACCATCATCAGCAGAATGATGAGCTGGCGATCGAGACTGAGCGGTATCGCTACCGGCGATCAGGCCCTGTTCGTGCGTCGTCACATCTTCGAACAGATCGGAGGCTTCGCCGATATGCCGTTGATGGAGGATGTCGATTTCTCACGCAGACTCAAACGAAAGGGAGCGACCGCGGCCCTCACCGCGACCGTGACCACCTCCTTCCGTCGCTGGGAGCGGCATGGACCGTTGCGGACAATCCTCTTGATGTGGGCGCTGCGATTCCTTTACTGGATCGGCGTACGCGCTCATACACTGAGTCGATGGTATGGATTGGTTCGATAATTCATGAAACAGCCTTCCTCTCAGAATCCCGACAACTCCCACCTCTCGCCTCACGCGGCGTTGGTGATCTTCGCCAAGGCTCCGATCCCGGGCGAGGTGAATACGCGGCTCTGCCCGCCGCTGACGCCGGACGAGGCAGCCACCCTGCAAGGCAGTTTCGTGCTCGACATGCTGGAACGGACCAAACTCGCTGTGGCAACACTTCACCTCCCGTTTCATCGGTACCTGGCCTGTGCGCCTTCCTCAGCGCTGGTGTTCTTCAAAATTATGGAGGAACGACAAGGCGTCCGCCTGTTGGATCAAGTAGGAGAGGATCTGGGCCAGCGGATACACCGCACCTGTGTCGACTTATTCGCTAAAGGCTACAAGCAGGTGCTCATAGTGGGGACCGATGTCCCGACCTTGCCTCTGTCGGTGTATCAAGAGGCGCTCGCACTGCTGAGCCAAGCGGACGTGGTCTTGGGACCAGCCCAGGATGGAGGGTACTACCTCATCGGCCTCACGCAGCCGGCAGAAAAACTCTTTACCGGGGTGCCCTGGTCCACCGATCAAGTCCTCGCTGTCACACAACAACAGGCCAAGACATTGGGTTTGTCCGTCGGACTCACCACTGCCTGGCGCGACGTGGATACGATCGCGGACTTGCAGGCGCTCATCGCAGAATGCCGAGAGGATAATAAGAAACCCAAACAAGACCGGACCTTCTCCATGCGAACAGCCGGCACATTGCAGCTACTCGCAACCAGACTCAAGACTCGATAAGTAACATGATCGGCCACACCAGCCACGGAAGGGATCATCTATGACAGAACGAGTGGCGCTCATCACAGGCGGAGCCAAAGGCATCGGACGGGGGATCGCACTCGACCTGGCGGCACAACAGTGGTCGGTCGCCATCTGCTACCGCACAAACGAAGCAGCGGCAACAGCCACAGCCGACGCCATCACCAGCCGTGGAGGTCGTGCCCTCTCGATTCGTTGTGACGTGTCAGACCCCCAGGCAGCCAAAGGTCTCGTGGCCCAAGTCGAACAGCAGTGGGGACGGATCGATACGGGGGATCGCGCTCGACCTGGCGGCACAACAGTGGTCGGTCGCCATCTGCTACCGCACAAGCGAAGCAGCGGCAACAGCCACAGCCGACGCCATCACCAGCCGTGGAGGTCGTGCCCTCTCGATTCGTTGTGACGTGTCAGACCCCCAGGCAGCCAAAGGTCTCGTGGCCCAAGTCGAACAGCAGTGGGGACGGATCGATGCGCTGATCAACGGCGCAGGACCGTACCATCGCATAAACCTGTTCGACGAAACGGCGGCAGGCTGGAACGAAATGTTCGACGGCAATCTCCATCCCATTTTCTATCTCGCCAAAGCAGTTGCAACGGGAATGAAAGCTCGCAAATCAGGTCGAATCATCAGCTTCAGCATGGCCAACGCAGACCAGATGATTTCTCAACCGGACGTGACGGCCCATTACATCGCCAAGGCCGGCGTCTTGATTCTGACTCGCACACTGGCCAAACTACTGGCGCCCCACGGTATTACCGTCAATGCGATCTCGCCCGGCTTCATCGATTCAGGCAGCGCACCACCGGAAGAACTCGCCGGCATGACCAAACGCATCCCCGCCGGCTACATCGGAACCGTAGACGATACCGTGGCCGCGGTGCGATATCTCCTTAGCGATGATGCGCGGTATGTGAACGGCGCGAATATTCAGATTAGCGGGGCATGGGGAGTATGAAAGGATGGCCCACGGCTCTTCTTGCTCGCAGAACGCGCACGATGAAACGGTGCTCGTTCGATGCGCGCAGTGAAGAGCAGTTGGGCCACCCTTTAGGGGGAGTGACGTGAAGAGAAGAAAAAGAATACCTGCGAACGAGGCTGAGAGAGACCAATCGCCCTACAATGGAAGCGACCGGAGCAACGACTTGGAGGAGATGCCATGAAGTCTGAACAAGAACGGACAGCGCACGGTCGGTTCGTCCAGGCCTTACAGCACGAACATCTCAT
>SPAX01000074.1 GCA_005239475.1 Nitrospira sp.
CGAAGGCAGCAGGATGATGAACAAAGTCCGCTGACGCTCCCAAGCGCGCGACGAGCACGTCAAGCACGTCAAGCGCGACAGGCGCGACACGAAGTTCGAAGTTCAGTGTTCGAAGTTCCGAAAACCTCGAACTTCTGACTTCGAACCGTCGTCTGTCTCGCCCTTTCCGCCAGTCTCGCGTGTTTCGCGCGGCGACCTTGCAGGCTAGGACATGGATGGAGAAGCAAAGCACATGGTGACATTCGACCAGGTGTCGAAAATTTATGAGCGTGGTGGCGACACCATCACCGGGCTCGATCGGGTCACGGTCGAAGTGGGCAAGGGAGACTTCTGTGCGTTTATCGGTCCTAGCGGATGCGGGAAGAGTACGTTGCTCAACCTGGTTGGCGGGTTGGATGTGCCGACCTCGGGGGATATCCTCCTCGGAGGGCGCTCGACCAGTCGATTCACGAGCGACGACTGGACGAAGATCAGGCGGGAAACAGTCGGGATTGTCTTTCAAGCATTCCATTTAATTCCCGGGTTGACGGCAGCGGAGAATGTTGCGTTTCCCTTGTTGTTGCGCGGGGAGCGAGGGGCATCGGTCCAAGCCCGCGTCGAGGAGGTTCTTGAGTTGGTCTCGATGACTGCACGAAGGCACCATCGCCCCAGCGAGCTCTCAGGCGGAGAGCAGCAGCGTGTGGCGATTGCGCGAGCGATCGTGCATCAGCCCCAGATTATTCTTGCTGATGAGCCGACCGGAAATTTGGATTCCCAGCATGGGGCCGAGATCATCGTCCTCCTTCGGTCGCTTGTTCAGCGCTTTCGCCAAACCGTGCTGTTGGTCACCCACAGCGCCGAGGCCGCTGAGGCGGCCGATTATGTCTGGGCCATGAAGGATGGGCGGCTCATGACGAGAACGCAGCATGAGCCTGTCACGGTAGTAGCGTGATGGATCTTTCGACCACCATTGCCGGCGTACGATTTCCTAGTTGCTTCATGAATGCTTCGGGGGCCCTCTGTGTCACGCGTGACGAACTGCTGGCCCTCGGCCGATCTCGTGCCGGGGCCATCGTCACTAAATCGATGACGGTTGAGCCTCGCGACGGCAATCCGACACCCCGGTACTATGGATTTCCCGGCGGGTCCATCAACTCCATGGGCTTGCCGAATCTCGGGTACAAGGCGTATGCCGCGCTCATTCCTGAATTGAAGACATTCGGGAAACCGGTTATCGCCAGTGTGGCGGGTCTTTGTGAAGACGACTTCCTGACGATTGCAGCCACGATCAATGCGGCGAAGCCCGACTTGATCGAAGTCAATCTCTCTTGTCCCAACATTCCAGGCAAACCCCAGATCGGATATGACGCCGAAGCCTCCGAGCGACTGCTGAAGCGAGTTCGCAAGGTGATCACGGTTCCGATGGGGGTCAAGTTGCCTCCGTACTTTGATCCAGCCCATCATACAGCGATGGGAGAAGTGATCGGCCGTTGCGGTGTCGATTTCCTCAACTTGATTAACTCGGTCGGCAACGGGCTCGTCGTCGATCCGGAGCGCGAGGCGGTCGTCATCAAGCCCAAGGGTGGGTTCGGCGGACTGGGTGGCACGATCATCAAGCCGGTCGCGCTGGCCAACGTGCGGGCTTTTTGGAAGATCTTCGAAGGACGATTGCCGATTATAGGGACCGGTGGCGTGGTCAATGGCGTGGATGCCTTCGAGCATGTACTCTGTGGCGCGTCGGCCGTGCAGATCGGGACGGTTTTGGTCGAGGAAGGGGTCGACGTATTCGGCCGATTGGAAACGGAGCTGGCGGCACAGCTCAGCAGGAAGGGCTATCCGAGGTTGGAGGACTGCCGGGGAAAACTAAAAGAACTGTAGGCCTACTTGGCTCCGAACGTCTTGGCAAGGAGACCCAACTGTAGGGCCCGTCGGAGTAGTTGCGCCACGTTTCGCACATTCAACCGTCGCATCAAGTTGAATCGGTGCACTTCGACCGTGCGGACGCTGATCTCCAGCACCTCCGCAATCTCACGGTTCGTGTGCCCGATCGATACCAGACGAAGGATGTCACACTGCCGAGGCGTGAGGAGATCGGCGTCCATCTCTTCCTGTAGCGGCTGGATTTTTCGGCTCAGAGCAGTTCGCGTACCCATCAATTACCTCTCATCATCAACTCAGGCGAGTCTAACAAAGGTGTGTATTGCTGTAAACGAAACTACCGATTTGTGCAGGGCTCCGTTACTGGCCCAACAGATTCGATTTGTTTTCGCTCCCTTACCCATGATGATTCGTTCTGTTCATAGCGCCCCCCACCCTAGATGACTATACCACTCATGCTCTATCTCGCCCTGATCCGGGCTCATGCGCTCCAGCGGCCATATCGCGCCCTGCTCAGCATTGCAGGAGTGGCACTGGGTGTGCTGGCCTCCGTGGGCATCGGGACGGCGAATATTCAAGTGCTGCGATCCTTCGAGCAAGCCGTCACGACGGTAGCCGGTCCTGCCACATTGGAAATTACGGGCCGTGATCTCGGAGTGGATGAATCGGTAATTACGGCTGTTCGTGCGGTCGATGGGGTGGTGAGCGCCGCTCCGGTCATTGAAGAATCGGTCGTGGCCGCCCAGGGGGAACAGCGTGGCCAGGTGCTTCAGGTATTGGGACTGGATCTACTTGCGGAGGTCGGGACACGTGGATTTCAGCTCTCGCAGGCTGACGCCGGCGTGGCGCTGGAGGCGCTCCTGGCTCCGGACGCTCTGTACCTTGGTCGTCAGGTTGCTGCCGACTGGAACTTGGGAGTCGGTAGTACCGTCGAGGTGACGGCGGGAGGGCGTCTCGTACGGTTGCGAGTCGTAGGACTTATACATAACGAGGCGGCGCGCTCGTCCCTCTGGGATCGGCTTGCCATCATGGATATTGCTGCGGCTCAGCTATTGTTTCAATCAGTCGGGCGTTTGGATCGAATCGAGCTGGTGACGACGCCTGGTCGACCGCTCGACGACATCGTTGCCTCTGTGCGTGCGCGACTTCCACCCCATCTAGTCGTGCAACGGCCGGCGCAACGGACGAAGCAGGTCGAAAACATGGTGTGGGCGTTCCAGCTCAATCTGTCAGTCATGAGCTGGGTCGGGCTGCTCATCGGGATGTTCTTGATCTACAACACGATAGCCTTTGCTGTGGCGCAACGGAGACGCGAGATCGGCATCTATCGCGCACTCGGCATGACAAAGCGGCGGGTTGCCGGCCTGTTTCTGGTGGAAGCTGGGTTGCTCGGTCTTTTGGGCGGGTTATTGGGAGGCCTTGGGGGGGTCTGGCTGGCCAGGATTTTGGTGTCGCTCGTGAGCCGAACGATCTCAGATCTCTATGCGCCGATCGCGTCTGGCGGGTTGATCCTGTCGATGGACATGGTGACGCTTGTGGCAGTGGTGAAAGGGATGCTGCTCGGGACAGTGGTCTCGATGGTGGGCGCGTTGGGCCCCAGTGTGGAAGCCGGCAGGACTGTGACGGTCCGCGCCTTGGCACCGGGAGACTATGAATCGACGCATCAACTAAGGGCAGGTCTGTGCGGATGGATCAGTCTCGTGTTGTTGGTGCTGGCGGGCCTCTGCTCGCTGATGGGCCCGGTCGGAGACCTGCCGCTCTTTGGCTATCTCGCGACAATCCTTCTTTTGGGGGCACTCTCCTGTCTTGCGCCACTCTGTATCCAGGCGTTGGGCATGCGGCGCCCTTTCCAGGAGGGTAAAACGATGATGCTGGGGGGGAGCCTCCGTCTCATCGCGGCAGACCAGACGGCGCGCCATCCGGGCCGGAATGCGGTGACGGTGTCGGCGTTGATGGTGGGATTGTCGATCATGATCGGAGTGGCCGTCATGGTTCGCAGCTTTCGTGACACTGTCGAGGTCTGGGTGGATGAGACCGTGATGGCTGACCTCATCGTGGCCCCGCAATCCTGGCTCCAGGGGAAGCAGGCTGGGCAAGCGTCGCGTGCCTTGCCAGGGACCTGGCGTTCGACCCTGGTGGCGATTGACGGCATTGCCGCGGTCGATACCCTTCGGGACGTGTATGTGGACGTCGATGGTCAGCCAGTGGCGTTGGTGTCACGAGATCTTCGGCTCCATGCTCAGCGCAGCCGGTATCAGATGATGCATGGAGATTCGAGCGTGGCCCTGCAGCGAGCCGCCGAAACCGGAGGCGTGCTCTTGTCTGAAGTGTTGGCGACTCGATTACGACTTCGTGAGGGGAGCAAGATCTCGATCACGACGCCGGCGGGACCAGTTGCTGTGTCCGTTGAGGGGGTCTTCTACGATTACGCAACCGACGGCGGGAAGATGGTGATGGATCGTACATGGTATCAGCGACAATGGCACGATGACCGGGTGACAGTGTTTTCTATCTACCTGGCTGCCGCTGCTGATCCAGAACAGGTTCGGCAGTCGATTGTCACACATGTCGCCGGACTGGATGGAGTGACGGTTCCACCGTTGGTGATCCGAAACCACGAGTTGCGGAAAGAGATTCTCGAGATCTTCGACCGCTCATTCGTATTGACCTATGTCCTTGAAGCCATTGCCGTACTGGTGGCCATACTCGGCATCGTGAATACCTTGGTGACGGCCGTGTTGGAGCGACAACGTGAATTTGCCACGTTGCGGGCTATCGGCGCTGGCACGAGGCAAGTGGAGCGATTAGTCTTGTGGGAAGCGGCCTATCTCGGGTTGATCGGGGCCGTACTGGGCGTCGTGGGAGGCCTGTTGCTTGCCTTGGTCCTCATCCACGTGATCAATAAACAATCCTTTGGCTGGACGATTCAGATGACGGTCCCAGGCGGAGTGATTCTGAAAGCCGTAGGACTCGCACTCACGGCTGCCCTGGTGGCCGGCTACTGGCCCGCGCGCTGGGCAGCACGACAGCCTGTGGTGGAAGGGTTAAGGGAGGAGTAGCGGCCTGGTTGGTCCTCTGTGCTCACGGAACCCCCACGATGAAACGGTGGTCGTTCGACGTGCGCAGTGGAGGACCAATCCAGGCCGCTCCTCTGGAGAGGGAAAACGAGCAAGCTTGGAAGGATCATTGGTAAGGGTGTGCTCGCGCAACGCGCGGCTTAAGAAAGCCCTCGTTGGACGCGCGCAGTGGAAGATCGATCAGCCCCCATCCCTGAAGAGAAAACAAGCAAGCTTTGATGGATCATCTGCAACCTCGCTCGACGGGCGCAGTGGGACCAACAAGGGTGCCCTCACTCAGGAGTATCGGGGATAAGAAGAAGCGTGCGCAGTGTAACGCTAAGCCAGGCCGCTCCTCGGGAGAGGGAAAGTGAGCAAGCTTGGGAAAATCATTGGTAAGAGTGTGTCTACGCTGCCATAGGCGTACGATTGGCAAAAGCGAGCGGCATGTCCTTGCGGTCAGACGGTGCAACTGTCAGTAACGGCCTCGCTGTGTATCCGACCTCCTGCGCCACCCAGAGCGTAGGGATCTGCTCGATGGCAATATTGTAAAGATTGACCGAGTCATTATAGAACTCACGCCGATCGGCAATGGTGCTTTCCAGTGCCGATATGCGCTGGTGAATGGCTAAGAATTCTTGATTGGCTTTTAGATCTGGATACTGTTCGGCCACAGCGAAGAGTTTTCCTAAGGCACCGACGATCTGATTTTCCGCCTGTGCTTTGTCGTTGATATTCAAGCCGGCGCCATACGCATTGCGGGCTTTGGTCACGGATTCCAGGGTCTCCCGCTCGTGCGTCATGTAGCTATTACAGACTTGGACCAGCTTGGGAAGCTCATCATGACGTTGTTTCAGGATGACGTCGATATTCGACCAGGCCTTGTCGATATTATTGGCGAGTCGGACCAGCATGTTGTAGACGCCGACCACATACGCGACAAGTGCAATCAGTCCGATAACCAGCAGGATTCCGATCAGTAATGTGCCATTCATGGGTGTTCTCCTTTTGAGTATGATTGTTACGATTTTGTTGTCAGGTAGTACTTGAAGATGATGATCAAACAGGTTGCAGCAAGCGTTAGGCCTCCAACTCCAAAACCCAACACTTGCCATTGCAATCGGGACAGTAAGTCCTTTTCGCTTCGATCCGAGATGATGAACTCATGATCTTGGCTGCTACCGATGTATATACGAGTAGAGTTTTCGACGCTCTCTCTGGTGCCGAGGTGTTCATGGGCGGTTCCGAGAACGTAGACCTGCTCTTCCGGTAGGAGGAACGATTCTCGGCACCGAAGTGTCTTGCTTCCCATCCAGCGTTCGGTCGAAATCCCCAATCGATCCAGTCCGGTGATTGTGGTGGGGGGCAATTCTCCGAGCCAATTGTTTCGATAGGTGCGCTCGTTCGGCAAGATAAGCTCAGCGCCAAGGGGCACGACGAGCACTCGTCCGGTTGTATCGCTCACAAAGAAGGGTTGTTCAGATGTGCCCTTGCCAATGGTCTCCCACCGAGCATTCTTCCCGGAGCCAACATGCTCTTCAACGGCATACGAATAGAACACGCAGGGAAGCCCGCTGAAGGGTGCGGAGAGGAGGCCCTCCTCGGGCTGTGCTTGTCCACTGATCTCGACTAACCCCAGAGCGAGTGAACGAATGGTCGAGGTCGGAATGCTTTCGATCAAGCGCTTCCGCTGATGAACCATCCATCCGTAGACGATGAGTCCGAAGCCTCCTACGGTACCAGTCGCCAAGTACAACAGGGTTTGATCCAGTGGCTGGCTCCACTGAGCGGTTTTCATGGCTTTACCGATCCCCGCGACTAGGATGAGGCCTCCTAGCACAAAGCCGAATCCGAAGAACAAGACCCAGAACCAAATGCCTTGTGGATTGGGGCGCTTCTTCTTGAATCTAGGTTGATCGCGAAACGTGTCGTTGACTGCACGATGTCTCGCTGCAGCCCGCGTGTACAGCTCAGCTTCATGGATCTTGATCGGAACTGCGGCGCCTCGGTAGGTCTCATTTAGACGAGTGAGGCTCCCGCGAGGAAGCCACCATCCGTGGCAGGAATCGCAGCTAAGGAAGGGCGGTTGAGATACCGTTTCGGGCTCCATGTGATTTTCGCATCGAGGACACAGTGTCTCTGTCCTGACCGCGACGCCTCCCGTGTCACCAATAGCCCGCTTCAGTGAAACGTAGTCCTCAACGAAAAAATTCACCTCTCCCACATCGAGCCATAGCCCGTGTCCAGAGGAACAGATATCGAGCTCTGGACCATGGCTTGTCGGAATCTTTATAAGGTCCTCCTGACAATCGAGACATTTCATGGTGAGCATCGTGTTCAAACTGTAGCAAGAATCAGGCAGGTGTCAAAGCGAAACACTTGTAACTGCTTTGAAAGAAAGAGGTTCCCGCATGATGATGAGCGAGGAATTATGCTGCAGGATGAAGAAGGTTAGTCCTAAGCGACATCCTGTTGCAGACTGTTGTCTTAGCGTTTGTAGCGGCCCTGGGGGTCGGTTACTGGCCCGCGGGCTGGGCAGCAAGGCAAGCCGGTGGTAGAGGGCCGCGAGATGAACGAGGAGAAGTTGGAGTGTGGGTTAGGTGCTGACTGACTGCTGGTAATCGACTTCGATCTTGAAGCCCAGGTCTTCGATCATGCCCCAGACCTCGGGGGCTGGCTGGCCCGGTGTCGTGAGGTAGCCGTTTACGAAGACGGAATCGGCTGGATAGAGGGCAAGTGGCTGGAGGGACCGAAGATTATGCTCGCGGCCGCCGGCGATGCGGATTTCGGTATGTGGGTGAAGGAAGCGGAAGAGGCAGAGGACTTTCAAGCAGCGTTGCGGGGTAAGCTGATCGCAATGCTCTAGCGGCGTGCCTGCCGCCGGATGAAGCATGTTCAGTGGAATCGAGTCCGGTTTCACCTCGATGAGGGCCATCGCGAGGTCGATGAGATCCTCGTCCTTCTCTCCCATTCCGACGATCCCACCGGAACAGATTTCCAATCCTGCCGCTCGAGCGCTCCGGATGGTGNTGAGTCTGTCTTGGAAGGTATGCGTGGTGCAGATTGAGGCGTGAAAGGCTTCGCTCGTATTCAAGTTGTGGTTCACCCGATCGACACCCGCNGCCTTCAGTCGCTTGGCCTGTTGTTCATTCATGAGGCCCAGTGAACAGCAAATCTGAATCGGAATTTCTTGCTTGATCGAGCGTACGGCGCCTGCGATTTCGTCGATTTCCCGATCCAACGGACTCCGACCGCTGATGACGATGCAATAGCGTTGAGCCTTCGAGGCCGCTGCCTGCCGGGCGCCGTCGATCATCTGTTGTTGGGCTACGAGGTTATAACGTTCGATGGGGGCGGTGGAGATGGCAGACTGGGAACAGTAGTGACAGTCTTCCTGGCAGGCCCCGCTCTTGGCGTTCTGCAACATCTGGAGGCGAACGGTCTTGCCGAAATAGTGGGATCGGACGGTAAAGGCGGCTTGGAGGAGTCCCAACAACTGCTCATCTGGAGTATCAAGCACGGCCTGGCATTCGCTTCGTGTCAGCGTCTCGTCGCGCAAGGCTTTGTCAGCAAAATCCTGATAGTTGACCATGGGACACTCCATCATCTGTAGAGGCTGCATTGACTGCGATGCGGATGGCTGCGCGTACGTTAGGCAGCCAGACTGGCCGAAAACCTACACGGTTTCGAAAGGAGAAGCAATGCCCTGGTAGGGAACCGCGGAGACTGGGAGGGGGCCGCTGTCTTGACCGGGGACCGCTTGACCGGCATTTGGCCAGGGCAGTGCGACGAGCGTATTCCAGGTCCCACAGCGGCGGCAGCGTCCAGACCATTCGGCCGATTCTTGCTGGCAGGCGGTACAGACATAGGGGACGACCACACGCTTCTTGAAATGCAGGGCTTTCTTGAGTTCAGAGACGGCCTGTTCCATGTGCTGCTTGCGCAGAAAGAGATTGGCCATGATTTTATGATAATCGACCAATTGGTCCTGTATCCCTTCGACGGTCGAGAGGATGTCGAAGGCTTCGTCGACCATTTCGAGCCGGTAGTAGAGCTTGCCTAAATAGAATTGGAGGGCGGGGTTGTTCGGGTCTTGCTGGAGGGCCTCCTGGTAGACACGGATAATTTCGCTTGGTTCGCCCTGTTCGAGGAAGAGTTCTTCGAGGCGGTGCAGGATAATGATACTGCGGGTCTTGGCGTAGACTTTCTTGAGAATTTCTACTGCCTGCTTGGTCTTGCCCTCCCGGATCAAGATTTCGCCGATGCCGATGTAGGCCGGCAAGAACGTCCTATCTTTCTTAATGGCGCCTCGAAAGTAGCGTCGTGCCTTATCGGGGTGGCCTCGTTCCAGCAGTTGGCGCCCCGTCTCGTATGTGCAGCCGGTGAGGAGATGGGCTTCGGCCAGGCGTTCCGGTTCAGGCAGTTTGGCCTTCAGAAGACGATGTTGGATTTCGAGCGCCTCGCTCCATTTTTCGAGCCTGATCAATAGATCGCGCTTGCGGATGAGCGCGGTGAGGTTGTCCGGTTCGATCTTGAGCATCTTGTGCAGGGTCTGCAAGGCGTCCTCATAGCGCTTGGTGCCCTCCAAGTCGTTTGCCAGCTCCAGCAGAATTTCGATGTTGCGATCGTCGACGCGATTCGCTCGTTGATGGAGGCGGATCGCCTCAGCGAAGTTGCTCTCCGCGCGGTAAATGTTTCCCAGCCATAGCAGCGAATCGACACGATTCGGGTCCATGGCTAGCGCTTTTTCGAACAGACCGATGGCTTCGACGGTGCGTTTCGACATGAAGGCATGGGTGCCTTCACGATGGAGTGCATCGATTTTTTCCTTGCGCCGCAACAGCCGCATGCTGCGCCAGTTGCCGATGACGTGGGCGGTTTGCCGCATGCCGACTGCCAGGGCCACGAGCACGGCGCCGACGGCCATGGAAAAGATGACGAGTGTGACCGGACTCAGTTCGAACTGGATGGAGGGGCTGGTCCGGACTGCGACTGTTCCAGGATTCAACTCGCGAAAATAGCTGTAGAGGAAGATTCCGGCGCTGACGAGGAAGATGGTGGTGAGCAGTCGGAGCATTGATCTAGGCCTTTGTTTTCGTTGGCGCCTTTTTCCGTTTCACGGGCCGTGGGGTGACAGCCTGTTGTGCGGCCGGCGGTTCGCCCGGGATGGCGATGCGCTTTGCGTCGGCCCACAACCGTTCGAGTGCGTAATGCTTCCGGACATCCTGCCTGAAAATATGGACGATGACATCGCCGAAGTCCATCAGAACCCACTGCGAGGACCGCGTACCTTCGACGCTCAGAGGTTTGGATCCGGAGCGAGAGAGGACGCCGTCGATATGATCGGCGATGGCACTCGCCTGGCGATCCGAATCTGCAGAGCCTATGACCAGGTAATCGGCAACAGAGGTCAGCGGCGCAACCTGGAGTATGAGAGCATCGGTGGCCTTCTTGTCGAGCATGGCCCGGGCAATGGCGAGGGCCGTAGACCTAGCTGTTCGTGCGATCGCGGTCCTCTTGGTAGAGATGATGTTGAAGTATATAAGATTCCACTAAGGGCGGCAACAGATTTGCCACCGGAAGCCCTTGGCGGATTCGCGAGCGAATGTCCGATGCGGAGATCGGGCAGGGTGGTAGTTTGAGGCAGGTTAGGCCGTGCTTTCCGAGTGGCGCCTCGATTCTGGAAATCCGTCCTGCATCCAAGTCCGCCAGCGAGGGGTATGGAATCGGCGGAAGCAGTGCCACGGTTGAGAGGGAACGAAACGACAGGCCTGGCCGGGAGAGGACGACGAACTGGCAGAGTTCCAGTAGTGTCAGTGGTTCACGCCAGGAGGGAAAATCCAGAAAGGCATCGAGCCCGATCAAGAAAAAGAGCTGGGTCTGCGCTCCATATTCTTGCTGCAGCAGGCGAATGGTGTCGATGGAGTAGGACTTGCCTGGCCGACGGATTTCCACATCAGAGATGGCGAGGGAAGGGTTTGAGGCGATGGCAAGGCGGACCATCTCATAGCGGTCTTGGGCCGGCACCAGACTGCCGCTCGGTTTATGGGGAGGGTGACTCGTGGGAATGAAGAGGATTTGGTCAAGCCCGATGGCCTCGCGTGTCTGGCGCGCAATGGCTAGGTGACCGTTGTGCACGGGGTTGAAACTGCCGCCCAATAGTCCAAGACGCATACGTCAAATGATGAATGTTCGATGTTGAATTTTGAATGAGGGAACATGCGAAGACTCGACGCAACCTTGACTCTCTCGTTCAGCATTCAACATTGAAAACTTAACATTATCCTTCAGAGGATTACGAGGTTGTCTCGGTGGATGACTTCCTCGTATTCCTGTGGGCCGAGCTGCTGCTGGATCTCGATTGTTTTGAGCCCTTTAATCCGCGCCAAGGTATCGGAGGAGAAGTTCACGAGTCCTTTGGCAAATTCTTTGCCATCTTGGTCGAGGCAACTGACGGCATCTCCCGTATCGAACAGACCGCTGATGTCCAGAATGCCTGAAGCCAACAGGCTCTTGCCCCGTCGGGCTAGCGCCTCGACGGCCCCGGGGTCGAGCGTCAGGGTGCCTCGCGGCCTGAGGGTGAAGGCGATCCAATGTTTACGACTGGTGAAGCGACGTTCCTTCGCGAGGAAGAGGCTGCCGCCTGATCCGCCGGCTAATACGTGCGGAAGGAGGCCAGCTTTTTGCCCGTTCAAGATCAAGGTGGCCACTCCATACTCACTGACTTTCTTGGCAGCCTGGACTTTCGTGGCCATGCCACCAGTTCCCTCGAACGTGGTGGAGATGCCAGCCCGCTGCTCAATTTCCTCTGTGATGTCCTGGATTAACGGAATTAGCGTGGCTGCAGGGTTCTTGCGTGGGTCCTCGGTAAAGAGGCCGTCGATATCGGAAAGGATGATCAGGAGTTCCGCGTCGACCAGATGGGCCACCTCGGCCGCCAGCGTATCGTTGTCGCCGACGCGGATTTCATCAACGGCGACCGTATCGTTTTCATTGATGATGGGGATCACGCCGAACCCGATCAGTGCATTCAGGGTGTGGCGTGCGTTGAGAAACCGACGGCGATCGGCGAGGTCGTGGTGGGTGAGTAGAACTTGCGCCACTTTGACGTCGAGCCGCTCAAAGGATTTTTCGTACGCCCACATGAGCCGGCTCTGGCCGACCGCAGCAGCCGCCTGTTTCACGGGGAGACTCTTGGGGTATTCCTTCAGACCTAATTTCTTGATGCCGGAGACAATCGCGCCGGATGAGACGATCAAGACTTCACGTCCGCTCGACCGGACTGCTGCGATTTCATCCGCGAGCCGATCGATCTGTTCTGGGCGCAGCCCTGTGTCTCGGGACGCGACAAGACTGCTCCCGATTTTGATGACGATGCGGGTGGCCTGTCTTAGGAGATCGTCTCGCATGGCGTGGCTCGAAGCTGCGCTACCTGTTGCCCTACATAGGTGACGAGTTCCGTCAGTCCTTCTCTCGTGGCGGCAGAGATCGGGAGGCACGTATAACGATGGCGTGTACAGTACTTCTGCAACTCGCACAGGCGTGCCCTGTCTCCAGCCACGTCGATTTTCGTGGCGACCACCGCGAAGGGGCGTGTGGTGATCGGCTCATCGTAGGCGGCTAATTCCTGACGCATGATCTCGAAGCTCTTGACGGGATCCTCGGGGGCCCATTCTGATACGTCGATCATATGCAGCAAAAACGACGTGCGTTCGATATGCCGAAGAAATTGGAACCCCAGTCCCTTTCCTTCATGGGCACCTTCGATGATCCCGGGAATATCTGCGACGGCGAAACTTCCTTTGTCTCCCCAGCGAACGATCGCCAGATTCGGCGTCAGCGTGGTGAAGGGATAATCGGCGATCTTCGGTCGGGCTGCCGAGATTGCGGCGATGAGCGTCGATTTTCCGGCATTGGGAAGGCCCACAAGCCCGACGTCGGCCAACAGTTTCAGCTCGAGTCTAAGCGACCGTGCTTCGCCTTCCGTGCCTGTTTCAAATTCCGTGGGCGTACGGTTGGTCGACGTGGCGAAGTGGTTATTCCCTCGTCCGCCACGGCCCCCGTGAGCTCCCACAAACTGCTGCCCTGGGGTGACTAGGTCGGCCAACATTTCATCGGTCTGATCATCGAAGATGACGGTGCCGACTGGAAGGGCCACTACCACATCCTCTCCGGTTCTTCCGGAGCAATTGGCAGCGCCACCCTGGCGACCGACTTCTGCTTCGTAGTGTTTCTGGTATCGGAGGTCGAGAAGCGTGGTCATGCGAGGCGACGCTTCAAACACGACTTTGCCGCCGTGGCCGCCATCGCCACCGTCCGGCCCACCGCGTGGCACGAATTTTTCGCGCCGAAAACTGCATGCGCCGTCGCCGCCGCGGCCGGCTTTGATCTGGATACGGACTTCATCGACAAACATCGGCGCACCGTTTCAGCGTGATGACTGTGTGGGCATGACCTGCGAGGAACATCCCGTCGCACTCCAATGCATGCCGGGAGCCCTCGCGGTAACGACACTGTGACGAGAAAAGAAGAAAAGACTGTACTATGAAATCGAAGGCGCGGAGTAGACACTGACCTTTTTTCGTCCGCGTCCGCGTTCGAACTTCACGGTCCCTGTAATGCGGGCGAAGAGGGTATGGTCTTTGCCGAGGCCCACGTTGAAACCGGGGAAAAACTTCGTTCCCCGCTGACGGATCAAAATCGATCCGGCCTTCACGGTCTCCCCGCCGTAGGCTTTGACCCCAAGATATTGCGGATTGCTATCGCGCCCGTTTCTAGTTGATCCGCCGCCTTTATTTGTTGCCATGACTGATCCTCGTTAAGCCGTTTCGATGCCGGTAATGCGCAATTTAGTGAAGCCCTGGCGATGGCCATTGGTCCGCCGATAGTTCTTGCGCCGTTGTTTCTTGAAGATGGTGATAGAGCGGGTTCGATCCTGGTTGATGATCTCGGCTTTGACGGTGGCCCCTTTGACCAAGGGTTGTCCGACTACCATACCCTTCTCGCCATGCACCAACCGAACTTGTCCGATTTCGATTGTTCCCCCGACCTCGCCGGGAAGGGATTCCACCTGGACCAATGATCCAGTTTCGACTCGATACTGCTTGCCGCCTGTCTCAATGATTGCGTACATAAGTCCCTGTCTCCGTTACAGAAGATGAACTTTTAACATATGGATTTGAAGCCTGTCAAGGTACAGCCGCGGGCTCCCTTAGATTCCACCCCTGACGGAGTCTACCGGCAAACCCTCCCCCTCCTTCGGGTTACCCTATTCGGGGGCTATCCTGATCTGGTTCTTGCGCGTATGCTATTTTTCTCTCGCAGAACCATTTCATGAATTGGAGATAATGATGGCCGTAGCACCGAATCCTCGTCCCTCCAAGCCGAAAGGCACTCGATTTGTGCTCCGTCCCTATCGTCGCATACCGACCTGGCTTCCTCTTTATTATCTCAGTGGGGAATGTATCGGGAAGGGTGTTGTGACCAATCTGTCTCAATTGGGGATGCGGGTTCAGGGTGACCATGCGGTTGAGCCAGGCCTCGACTTGGCGTTACGCCTCACGCTTGCGGACAATGGCTCGACGATAGAGATTGAACGAGCGACGGTCCGATGGGTTAACGGGTATGATTTTGGGCTGGATCTTGTCCGCCTCAGTCCGTTAGCCGAGGAACATATCGCCTGCTTACTGAGCCGGCAGATTCGTGCGCCTCAGATGCCCGCCTGAAAGACTGCTCCCTCGTCCACATTATTCATAAACGTTTCTGCTGCAATCGCCGATGTTCAGGCGAAAGGCACAGGGCTAGAGGCTAGGGGGTGACCAGAAGGAATGTCTTCCCTCTCGCCCCTCTCCCCGCGCCTGGCTTCCAAGCGCTTTCGTGACGAACCGTCATGATTCATGCGAGCTAGTTCATACTTGCCTGTGGGCCATGCCGCGCCCGTTTGCTTGACGCTTCTTCCAGCCCGCTGCTATATTCCGATTTCGTCGCTCGATGGTTTACGTGATCGTTTTCGTTGCCAATGCTTGAGCCACAAGGAAAAATTTGGATGGACGGGGCGTTCGTCAACTGGGCGGACGCGCAGGTCCACGTCATGACCCATTCGCTCCATTATGGACTGGCTGCGTTCGAGGGGATTCGTTGCTACAAGGGGAAGTTCGGTTCTGCAATTTTCCGCTTGCAGGAGCATGTTGACCGGCTGTTCGATTCCGCCCATATCGGCATGATGCAGATGCCTTTCGACAAGAAGCAGGTCGCAGCGGCCATCGTGGAGACAGTCAGGGTGAATAAGCTGGAGGCCTGCTATATCCGTCCGCTCGTCTATATCGGGCACGGAGCGATGGGGGTTTATCCCGGCGACAATCCAATCAAGCTGGCCATTGCGGCCTGGACATGGGGCACTTACCTCGGGGACGATGCGCTGGCGAATGGGATGCGGGCTCGCGTGTCGTCGTTTACTCGTCACCACGTCAATGTCTCGATGACGAGAGGAAAGATCTCCGGCTACTACGTGAACTCGATCCTCGCGAAGCGGGAAGCGAAAGCGGACGGGTACGATGAAGCCATTCTTCTCGATACCGAGGGGTATGTGTCCGAGGGGACGGGGGAGAATATCTTCATTGTGCGTAAAGGGCAGATCAAGACCACGCCGCTCACCTCGATCCTCGACGGTATCACTAGAAGCTCCGTCATCGATTTGGCGCGGGAGCAGTGTATCCCCGTAATGGAAGAGCGATTCACGCGCGATGACATGTATATCGCCGATGAAGTGTTCGTGACCGGGACCGCTGCCGAGCTGACGCCGGTGCGGGAGATCGACAACCGTCGCGTGGGAACCGGCACCCCAGGTCCGATTACGCAAGCTCTGCAGAAGGCCTTCTTTTCCATCGTGCGTGGGGAGGACCCGTCCCACGAGGCGTGGCTCACCCGTATCTAAACATAGCGTCATATATATTGCCGCATGATTGAGTTATACTGATGACCGTTTCCCGATATGGAGGTACGGTCATGAGAACACT
>SPAX01000075.1 GCA_005239475.1 Nitrospira sp.
CCAGCTACCCCGCTCCCTTTTTCAGCATCCTGCCCGTTAAAGGCCGGTGATGCCGTGCGTGATCGCATACTTCGTTAAGTCGGCAATGGTATGAATGTCCAGCTGCTGCATGATACGGGACTTATGGAACTCCACCGTTTTCACCGACACGCAGAGGATCGTGGCGATCTCTTTCGTGCCGCGGCCCTCGGCGACAAGTTGCAAGACTTCCCGCTGGCGCGAAGTCAGCGCCGTGGACGCAGCCTTGCCTCGCTCGCCGCTTGATGGTTTGAGGACCGATTGCAGCACATCTTTCGTGAACGACGGCGTGAGGTAGTGTTGGCCTTGGAGGACGGACTGGATCGCCAGGCTAAGTTCCGAAGCCGCGGAGCGCTTGAGGAGATACCCGCAGGCCCCGGCCTGGAAGGCTTCGGTCGCATAGGTCGGACTGGCATGCATGGTGAGGAAGATGAGTTTGCTTTCCGGCACCAGGGTGCGGAGTTGCCTGGCCGCTTCGAGCCCGTTCAAGAGCGGCATCGAGATGTCCAGGAGAATCAGATCCGGCCGCAGCTTCTGCGCCTCCTCCACCAGCGCCCGCCCGTCTTCCACCGTGCCCACCACGTCGCATTCACCCTCCACCAGCTTCCGCAAGCCGGCGAGGATCAGCGAGTGGTCATCGGCCATGAGGACACGCGGTTTCTTCATGCCCCATCCCGATAACGAGGAATCCAGACACACACCTTCGTGCCGTCCCTTGGCAAGGAATGGATTCGGAGAAACCCACCCAGTCCACGCACACGCTCCTGCATGCTCACCAAGCCGAGTCCTTTCACATGAGCGTCCTTGCTCTCAAGGTCGAACCCCTTGCCGTTATCGCACACCGACAAACCGATCCCTTTGGACGAGCCGCTCAAGCTCACCATAACCTCGGTCGCCTGGGCATGCTTGGACACATTCTGCAGACTCTCCTGCATCACGCGAAACAGATTGGTGGCAATCTCCGGCGAGAGCGTCCCGGGCACCTCACGAGCAGTAAACGTCACGGGCAGCCCGGTCCGCTTGGTGAACTCTGCGACGTGGTCTCGCATGGCGACCTCCAAGCCAACGTGCTCGAGCAACGAAGGGTGCAGCTTATACGCCAGATCGTGCAGGTCGTCGGAGAGCTGCCCGACCTGAACGCGGATCTCTGCGAGTCGTCGAGCCACCGGCTCGGGTGGAGCGATGGGGGCTCGTTCCATGCTCTCCAGTTCGACCGACAGAGCCGCCAGTCGTTGATTAAAGTCGTCATGCAGTTCGCGCGCAATCCGCGTGCGTTCCTGTTCCTGGGTCTCGATCAGCTTCCCCGTCAGAGATTCCAACTCCCCACGCTTTTCGTCAAGCAGGAGGATGTGTTGCTCTAACGACCGGGCCATCCGGACCCGCTCTGAGATATCCGTATGCGAAATAACGACACCCTGCCCCTCTTTCAACGGAGTCACCCGTATCATGAACCAGCGCTCTTCTTCCGGCAACTGCTTGTGATACTCGGCACTAAAACTGGGATTGTACCCCGCCAGTACGGCTTCAAGACCCTTGAGAATGGCCTGGCCTGTCGACGTCGTGCCGGCGGCTGCGGTTCGGCGGCACAGGTCAAGATAATTCTGCCCGACCTCTCCAAGGGTGAACACCCCATTCGCCTGCTGTCGGACGAACTCGCTCCAGGCGTCGTTCGTCTTTAAGATGACCCCTTCCTTGTCCAGCACGCAGACACGCGCGGAGAGTGAGTTCAGAACAGCGCGAGTAAAGGCGTCGCTGGCCTGCAGTGCTTCCTCCGCCCGCTTCCGCTCCGTAATGTCTGTAGTAATACCGCAAATCGCGTATGGCGTGCCGTCGAGTCGCCGCAGCAGAAACTTGGACACGATGCTGGTGTGGGAGACGCCATCGTGGACCGCGACTTCTTCAAACGCGAGCGAACGCCCGGCTTCCAATACCTTGAGGTCGTGGGCACGAAATGCGGTGGCCTCCGCCGTCGAGAAGATATCACGATCCGTCTTGCCGATGATGTCCTGGCGGGTGAGATGCACGGTCCGTTCGAATTGTTGATTGACTTCCAGGTAGCTGCCTTCCAGGTCCTTGAGGAAGATCAGGCTCGGGCTGTGTTTCAGCATGGTTTGAAGCCGGTCTTCGCTTTCGCGCAAGGCGAGCTCAGCCAACTTGCGATCGCTCACGTCCAGGAGCGCCGTCCGCCACTGGGTGATGCGCCCCTCGTCGTCGAAAATCGCGAGGCTCTCCAGATAGCCCCAGCGCGAGGCGCCGGCCTTGTTCCCCAGCTGTACCTCACAGATCTGTCGCGTGCCGCTCTTCATGACCTCCTGACAATGCCGGTGAAACGTATCTTCATCACTCCGTGCAATGAAGCGCGCGAGTGGTTGTCCAATCAGGTCTTTCCGGTTGATGCCCAGCATCGTCCCGGCCCTCAGATTGGCCTCCACAATCTTGCTGTGCGTGTCCAGCGTGAGATGGCCGGCCGGGGAAAAATCGTAGAGGTCCAGATAGCGGTCGTGCGCCGCTTCGAGCTCCACCTGGGCCCGGCGGAGCTCGTCGTTCTGCATTTCCAGCTCGATCTGATGAACCTGCAACTCGTGCACCAGCTGTTGCACGTCCTTGACCGGCATGGCCGCGACGTCGCGACGCGTGGTGCGCAGCCGCTCTTCCGCCTGCCCGCGAAGCCGCGTGAACTTCGTTGATCCGTCCTGTTTCTTGGCCATCACATCGCCCTTCTCAAGACAGGCTGAAGTTGAGGTTCAGGATCAGTCCGGGGCAGGGTCTCACTCAACCTTAGCCTTAGCCTCTCCCGTAGCCTCACCCTTCCCTTCCCCCTCCCGCACCCTCACCTCTTCCATGGCTAACAGAATTCGGCCTGGTTGAGCCAGGTCCTGTTCTAGTCGACGGCCATTGAGCGCCAGCACCTTGCGGCCAATGTGAGGGAACGTCTGGTCCACGACGAAGTCCTCGAACGAGGTGCGCTCCGGCAGAATCTCTTCAAGCATGGAGCGTAAGTCGGGAATGTTCCATGCCCCGCTGCAGAGATGGTAGAGGAGCTGCTGCTCGACCTCGCGCGGCGTCACCTTGAACGTCCGGTAGAAGCACTGGTTGGCCGAGACCACGCGGAGTTGGTCGTCCAGCACGAGCAGGGGTTCGCGCACCGTCTCCACGATACTGGCGGCAAATCCGCGCGCGGCTCGGACGACCTGCTCAGCCTGCTTGTTCTTGGTGATGTCCTGAAACGTCAGCACGAGCCCCTCGATGGTATTCTTGGCGGTCCGATAGGGCAGGATCCGCATGACAAACCAGCTCCCGTCGGTGGCCTGGACTTCCCGCTCCTTGACGACGAGCGTCTGGAGCACGTCCTGCGCATCCTCCAACAACCGGTCAGGCGCCAGCTTCGAGACGATGTCCGACAGCGGACGCCCGACATCGATGGCGATCAGGTTGCTGACCCGTTTCGCCGCCGAGGTGAACCGCTTGATGCGCAGATCCTTATCCAGAAAGATGGTGGCGACCTCCGTACTGTTCAAGAAATTCTGCAGATCGTCGTTCGCGTCCGATAACGCATCGAGCTTGCCCTGAAGTTCGGAGTTGACGGTCTCCAGTTCTTCGTTGAGGGACTGCATTTCTTCCTTCGCCGTCTGCAGTTCCTCATTGGTGCTTTGCAGCTCTTCGTTGGTGGATTGCAGTTCCTCGTTGGTGGACTTCAGCTCCTCATTGGAGGTTTGCAGCTGCTCGATCGTCCGTTGCAGGCGCTGCTTTGTGAACTCCAGTTCCCGTATGAGCCCGGACTCCCCTTTCTTCTGCGGTGCGGACGCTCGCGCCGGTGTGCACTTCCGTGCGGCGGTCTTGTCCGCCCGCACCTGGTCAAACGTCACCAGGAACAACCCCTGGATGGCCTCCGGCTCGGCAATTCTCTTGACGGTCAGGTTGACCAGGATGACGTCGCCGTTGGCCTTCACTCGCACGCCGTGGCACACGACTTCGTCCTCCTTGCCGGCCGCCTGATGGAGTGCCATGGCCAGATCATGCTGCAATCCTTCCCGCGCCATCTCGATCAGATGGAGTGTCGGCGGGCCGGACGCCGGTTCGAGATAGGTCCCGGTGTGCCCGTGAATGTAGACAACCTCGCCCCGCTCGTTGACGAGGACCGCCGCCGGCGCGTAGCGCGCCACCAACAGCTGCTGGATCAGATCGGGAATCGAGGCGGGGCGCGTGGTGGGGAGGGGAACCTCGGAGCCCGCGCGGGTCTCGGTGGTCCCTTTCTTCACTCCGCCCGGAACCCGTTCCAGGCGAGGAAACGTGCCAGGCTCAGCCGTCCGTCTGAAGAGCTTCCATTTCCGGTCGATGACGGTGGCGAAACGTTCGAACCCGCCGATCGTTTCGGACGAACCGAGAAACAGGATGCCGTTCGGCTTCAAGGCGTAGAAGAACAGCGGCATGATTTTTTGTTGTGCCTTGGCTTCGAGATAGATCAGGAGATTGCGGCAGGACAGGAGGTCCAGCTTCGTAAACGGCGCATCGGTCAGGAGGTTATGCGTCGCAAACACCACCAGATCCCGAATCTCCTTATTGACCCGGTAACCGCTGTCTTCTATGGTAAAGAACCGCTGCAGGCGTTCCGGCGCAATGTCACCGGCGATGCCGACCGGGTAGAGGCCGGCGCGCGCCGTCTCAATGGCCCGGCTGTCCAGATCCGACGCAAAAATTTGCACGGTGAGGGGGAGCTTCCGCTGCGTCAGGTATTCTCGGATGAGGATTGCGAGCGAATAGGCTTCCTCTCCGGTGGAACAGCCGGCGACCCACAGGCGCAAGGTCGCGTTCTCGGGCTTGCCCTCCACGAGAGACGGCAGTCCCTTCTGAACGAGGACCTCGAAGGCCTGCGGGTCGCGAAAGAAGCTGGTGACCCCGATGAGCAGCTCCTGGAACAACGCATCGAGTTCATGCGGATTCGCCAGCAGAAACCGGAGATACTGTCTCAGGTTCTCGATCTGATGCACGTTCATCCGTCGTTCGATGCGCCGGAGAATCGTGTTCTCTTTATAGAGCGAAAAATCGTTCCTGGTCCGTTCGCGCAAGAGGACAAAGATCTTTTGCAACGTCTGAGAGGCCTCGCGTCCGGGAGAAGGCGGCGCTGGCCTCACGAGGCTCCGCGCGTACGCGAGCAACGGCTCCGACATCTGGCTAGCCGGCTGGACCACATCGACCACCCCGGCGGCAATGGCGCTGCGCGGCATGCCCTGAAACTTGGCCGACTGCGGCTCCTGCGCGACCGTCATGCCGGCCTCGCTCCTGATCGCTCTCAATCCCAGCGTTCCGTCGCTGGCGGTCCCGGACAGGACAATGCCGATGGCTCTCTGCTTCTGATCTTCCGCCAGCGAACGGAAGAAATAATCGATGGGCAGCGGCACCCGCTCCTGCGAGGGGGGCTCCATGAGGTGCAGGGTGCCGTGCAGGATCGCCATATTGGTACCGCCCGGCGCCATATAGACGCGATTGGCCTCCACCGCCATCCCGTCCGTGGCCTCCACCACCGGCATCGCCGTGCATTTACTGAGCAGGCTCGGCAGGAGACTGACATGGCCCGCGTGCTGATGCGACACCACCACGAAGGCCATCCCGCTGCTGGGAGGCATGTGGCGGAAGAACTCTTCCATGGCTTCCAACCCACCGGCAGAGGCGCCGATCCCGACGATCAGGAAACCAGGCGGTTCTGAGGGCAGGCCTGTCGATGGAGCTAGCTTCGCTGGAGGGAGCGTGACTTTCACAGGCTGCCACTTGGCACCCTTGTTCTTGGCGCCGCTCTTGGCAGGAACTGTTCTTCTAGGGATCTTTCGTGCCGCGGCCATAGGATCTTCTCCCCGACATGACAGAGACCGCAGCACCGAGAAGTCGTCGCCAGCGGCTGGAGGGCTGATCAGAAGCCAGAGTCTAAGCTTTTCCTCAATATCAGACAAGCAGGGAGATCGCCACTGTCCAGGCTCTAGTAATGTCTCCCTCCAGGACTAGGGATCCTCCTAGTTTCCCTGAACTCTCCTTGCCTTATACCACTACTCACTGTCCATTGAGCCACACCGTTGCGCATGAGAGGCGGACATGATTCAGCACCCATTTTCTTCTTGTCAGGGGAAGGATGATATGGCACAGGTATATGCGGTCGAATTGGCCATCCACCAGCAACTCGCTCGGGTCGGCACCTGCTCGCTGGATGAGCTCGCGGCCCTGTTGCCCGGTTACTCCTGGGCCCAAGTCTTTGCCGCCGTGGACCGGCTCACGCGGGATGGAACCGTGTCCCTCAAACATACATCTCCGTTCCGCTACCTCCTCTCGCTCGCACCCCGACGATCCGCCGAGGTACGCCACGTGACGCTGGTCTAAATCCCGAGCGAGCACATGACACCCACGTTTCAAGCTGATAATGAGCCATCCTCGTTGTTCGTTGCACCGTCGTCATCCCATCCCACACCATCGAGTCCTTTTTTTCGTGGATCATGTCATCTTAACGAAGAAGCCATCGCTGTGAATCAGGAACAAGAGGCGACCGGGCCTGGCATCATCGTGCTGTCCCCTTCTTTACAAGTCTTGCACATGAACCGGCGAGCGATGGCCCTGCTCAACCAGNTGGAANACACCGCGCAGAGCATCGGAGCGGAGCGGGCCGTCGCCGCTCCACTGCACCAGCACTGTCAGGACATCATTGAGACATTGCGGGCACGCCTGGGATCGAACAACTGGGAACAATTTCACCAACAGCGCACGATCGGCGATTCAACCCACTCGATCTTACTCAAAGGATTCGGCCTCCCCGACCCCAGAGGTCTGCCCCATTCCCGGATCGTGATACTGCTCTCCCCGCACACCGTGGCGCGTGAAGCGCGAAACCCGGAAGGTTTTTCATGTTTATCTGGTCTATTTGGTTTGTTTGGTTGAACGAGACAAACCAGATGATTTAGATGAACCAGTCCCGCCAGTCTCGATCGGCTCTCCTACTGGCCTACAACATGTATGACGCTAGTAAGTTGTTCGAGTACAACTGGGGGATCCCCCAGTTCCACAAACGGCTGCGCGTTCTTATAAGTATCCCTCCTGAGGCTCAATATATCGATATCGCCTTGTACCTGTTTCCTGTCCGGCGGGTGAATGAAAGAGGTGGCGCATGTCTTTTGAAACACCGTTCTCCCAGACCACTCGTGAGGCGCCTTCCGCCCCGATGAGCGAGATGTTCATCGCACCGACGCTGCTCCCCGTCTGTTGCGTCTGCGGACTCATTCGAGACGATACGAGAATTTCCCCTGGTCGTGATCGCTGGGTGACACAGCGGAAGTATTACGAGACACATGGTGTGAATCCGTCCGAGCTCGCTCCCACTCACACCTACTGCCCTGACTGTTTCACGAAGGTCCAGGATACTGTGCGGGAGTACTTCCGGCAGATCGGAACGTCGCCATGACCCTGTTCGCCGGCGCTCCGGATTTCGACTTCTCTCCCCCCGCCCTGCCTGACTCGTCCCGTCAGGCACCGGATCGTGAGAGGGAGCCACGCAACCAGGCGCCGGCTCAGCCTGGTGAATTCTGTCTGCGCTGCGGCGGATTGCTGGTCCCCAGCTACACGGCGTCCCTGGAACGGGACGTCAGAGGGACGCCGTTGACGCTGTGGCGTTGTGTCAACTGCGGCAACTGCATGGATCGCGACATTTTAGCCAACCGGGGGAGGGGCCCCGGGTCGGCACGGGTGCGCGCAAGACCACCGACAGGGCCTCCACGCACCGGACGGCCGCGCGGAGTGGGAACGGCCATGAGTCGGTGAGTGGTTCTTGAGTATAGTAATCAGGGAGGATGAGGATCATGCATCTCAACAGCACAGCGGATCAGCTCTGGTCGATCATTCTGGCAGGCGGTGAAGGCACGCGGATGCGATCGTTGGTGTATCGCTGGCTAGGCCGGCCCCTACCGAAGCAGTACTGTACCTTCGTCGGGACGCGCTCCATGTTCCAACACACGCTGGACCGGGCGGCCAGGCTGGCGCCACCGGATCGCATCGTGACGGTGGTCGCGCACAGCCACCGCCGCGACGCGCTGGCGCAACTGGATGGGAGAGGGGGCAGCACGATCCTCTTTCAGCCGACCAATCGCGACACGGCGGCCGGCGTGTTCTTGCCTCTGACCTATATCCGCGCCAGAGCCCCGCAGGGCACCGTGGTGCTCTACCCGTCGGATCATTTCGTCTATCCCGAAGACCGGTTCCTCGACGCGGTCCGGCGTGCGGTCCGGATCGCCGAGTCGAGCCCTGACCTGGTAGTCATGCTGGGCGTCGCCCCTGATCGTCTGGAACTGGACTATGGATGGATCCAGCCAGGCCAGTCCCTCGCCGACCTGCCGGGCGAACCGGTGCAGGCGGTCTGCTCGTTCCTGGAAAAGCCCGACGTAGCTCAGGCCGATGCAGCCTTGCGCGCAGGCGCGCTCTGGAACACGCTGGTGTTCGCAGCCAAGGTGGATCTGCTCTGGACGCTGGGCTGGCAATGCCTGCCGGACATGATGCCGCTCTTTGAGCGGCTGAGCCAGGCCATCGGAGGGCCCGAGGAAGGGCGCGCCCTCGAGGCGATTTATCGGGACATGCCGGCGAAGAATTTCTCATCCGACCTGCTGCAGCGCGTTCCGGAGAAACTGGCGGTCGTCGAACTGAACGACGTCCTCTGGAGCGACTGGGGCAAGCCGGAACGGATTACCGAAACCCTGCGGAGGATCGACCGGCGACCGGCCTTTCCCTTAACCTGTCTCGATCATCCATTCGTCCCCCTCCCGACGACTGCCGCGGAGGGCGGTGTGCCCATGAGTGTGTAATCCCTGTCATCCAAGGAAGGAGACGGCCATGAAGTCGGTCAGCGTTCGCTCGACAAAACCGGACCGGAGAACACCCGCTCCCCGGCAGCAGCAGCACGAAATGCCGGAGCAGCCACCTCACGCACCGCCACTGTCGCCCTGCGAGGACCTGCACGTCCTCATCGCAAAGCGGGCCTATGATCTCTACGGTGCGCGAGGGTACCAGGGTAGATCTGCGCTCGATGATTGGCTCGATGCGGAGCGGGAGATTCTCAGTCAGATCCCGCCCGTCTGAGGGGATCATCTACTGTTCTGATGGTTTCCATCAGGCTCACGGCACAGTCAGCCTGTGCCTGATTCATCCAACAAGGAGGTTGCACCATGGCAGAAGCGACGAAGGAAAAAAACAGCAAGGCATTGACCACTCAGAAACCCGCCGAGATCATGCCTCGCGCCCAGGAAATGGAACGGTGGTTCGACCGGATGGTCGAAGATTTCTGGCGACGACCGCTCCCGACTCTTCTGCGGCCGGAGCGGTGGTGGCCGGCCGAGACTGGCATGATGGTACGAATGCCCGCGGTGGACGTCTACGACGAAAAGGACGACGTCGTCATCAAGGCGGAGATCCCAGGCCTCTCGAAGGAGGACATCAGTGTCCAGGTCACCGACTCGACGCTGACCATCAAGGGGGAGAAGAAACGAGAAGAAGAGGTCAAAGGGGACGACTACTATCGTTGCGAACGGTCGTTTGGCGCCTTTACACGAGCCGTGGCTCTGCCCTGTGACGTGAAGCCCGATCAGGTGAAGGCGTCCTGTAAGAATGGTGTGCTCGAGGTCCGCATGCCCAAGACCGAAGAGGCCAAGAAGAAAGCCATCACCGTCAAAGTCGAATAGGGTCGGGACAGTCCATACTCATACGATAGACCTCGGAGCCAAGGTTACTTGATGGGCACTCTTGTCGGCCGTCGGGCGCACAAAGATAAGAGTCTCATGCCGTTCTCCGCTCCGACCTACGCGCAGGTTCGCCGTGCCTTCGGCGGTTTGGTGCGCGCCGTCTATCGACTCGAGGTGGTCGGCGCCGATCGCCTGCCCGTCACCGGGCCTGCGGTCGTCGCTCCGAATCACGACTCGTGGCTCGACGGGATCGTCTTAGGGGCGGCAATCTCGCGGGAACTGCGTTTCCTCGCGAAGGCGGAGCTGTGGCGGTCCCGACTGCTCGCGTGGGTGCTCGACGGCCTCGGCGCGATCCCGATTGAGCGGGACCGCAGCGACTACCTCGCTGCCGCGCTGGTGCTGCAGGCCCTCGAGGCAGGGCACGCGGTCGTGATCTTCCCGCAGGGTGCCGTCCGCGGCGACCGTGTATGGCAGCGGGGTGCCGCGCATGCAGCGCTCGTGACGGGCGCGCCGCTGGTGCCGGTCCGCCTCGTCGGCACGGCACGGGCCCTCTCGCGGGGCAGAATCGGCTTTCCGCGGTTGCGCGTCATCGTCGGAGAGCCGATCAACGTCGCGCAGGCCCCGGAAGACCCGGCCGCGGCAACGGAACTGACCGAACGGTTACGCGTCGCCGTCGAATCGCTGGCCTAGTCGCCTTCCGTATCCCAGTGTTATGCACCGACCGCTTCCATACCTGTGGCGATTTTTCTCAGGATGCACTCCACATGTCGTGCCCCACGTTGCCTCCGTCTACGTAGGCACTAGCCGGTGCTCCTCACGTTTGTTTTTGCAAGAAGTCCACGATCCGATTCTCTGCCCAGTAGGGATCTTCTCCGTTCTGTGCCCAGTGAAAGAACCCGCAATGTCCCCCGTGGCGGGGCGCGAGCACCCGAATCGTCGGGTGGCGCTGAATCAGCGGCACCGTAAACATGGAGTAGGGAATGAAGGGATCATCTTGTGCCGTGATGATGAGGGTGGGGACCGTGATGGAATCGAGCACAAGGCGTGCGCCTGAGCGATCGTAGTAGTCGGCGCCGCTGGCGTAGCCTCCGTCCGGGGCTGTGTAGCGGTCGTCGAATTCGCTGAGGATGCGAATGCGGTCAAGTCCGGTGAGATTCCACTTGCCAGGAAAGAGCACCGCTTTCCGGCGCATGCGCTTTTTGAGTTGGGTCAAGAAATGATGGTGATAGACCCAGTTCCGAGGTGCTTCCAAGGCTTTGGCGCATTGCGTCGGATCGATAGTCGGACAGACCGCGATCGCGCCGGCCAAGGCTGCTTCTGACGAGCCGGCTTCTCCAGCTGCTTTCAGGACGAGATTCCCTCCCAACGAATAGCCGACAAGCCAGATGCGATCTAAGCTATCCACGCGCGCCAATTCATGGACGACGGCTCGATAGTCCTGACTCAAGCCGCTGTTGTAGAGCGTCGGCGTCAGGTGCTCGGTTCCGCCACAGGTCCGTTGGTTCATCCGGATGACATTGAATCCCGCGCGATAGGCTTTCGCGGCGATGCCGCGCATATAGTGCGACTCGCTGCAGCCTTCAAGACCATGTACGAGTACCACGGTCTGGCATGCGGTGCGGTGTGGCTGCCAGTGGCAGAAGCCGAGTAACTGGGTGTGAAGCTCGGTAGTGAAGAGCCGCGACTCGGTCGGGACTCCGGCAAGGAGCGCCCGGCGAGGCCAACGGCCTGGGAGCACGGTCATGAAATGTGGATTGCGGAGCCAGGCAGCCGGTGTAAAATCCCGCTGGTCAAATGACAATGACATACAAGTTATCATAACGAAAAGTTCTGTTGGATGGTATGCATTCGCAGAGTAAATTCACAAGGCCCTCCGAGTCAACAGGGGTGAGCCGCTCAGCTTCACAGAGTGTACTGATCAGGGCGAGAAAGGATTCTCAGGATGAGCGTGAGAGGTTCCGTACATCTGGAACAACGGGAGAGCAGCATGCAGGATGCTCAAAAAGGCCGTCCAGCAAGGCCGCAGCCGAAGAAAGTACCGGAGGCGTAGCCTCTGGGCTACGTTGAGGATGCTTTCGAGGCGAGAACGCGGCTGGCGGCCTTTTTCAGCATCCTGTTATAAGAATTTCGCTTTGACCAGGTCCAAGATCCGGCGGGCCGCGTCGCCAGAGGAAGTGGTGGTGGTGTCGATTCGGAGATCCGGGTTGATCGGCGCTTCGTAGGGAGATTGGAGCCCGGGGACAGTGAGAGAAGCGCCCAACCGGCCCTTCAGATAGGTCCCTTTCTTGTCCCGCTCCATGCAGGTCGCGAGAGGACATTCCACGGAAACCTCGATGAACCGGGGGATCACGGACTTCGCAAAGTCCCGATAGGCACGACGGCTTGCTGTCGCATCGAACACCACGGTCACGCCATGGGCCACGAGCTTCTGTCCGGTGAATGCTAACGCACGATAGAAGAGATCCCGCTCCATTTCTGAGTAGGTCGGCGTCGGCGTGATGACCCGCCTGACCTCATCGGACTCCAGCACCTCTACCGTCAACCCGAGGCCTTCGAGCTGCGGCTTCAGAGCAGAGACAATCGTACTCTTGCCCGAGGCCGGCAGGCCGGTGATCCAAATGGCGAAGGCCTGACGTTGTGTCATTCCATGACCCACCTGGCCAGAGGCACGAGGCGAGAGGTAAAACAATGTTACCTCTCGCCCCGAGCCCCGTGCCGCGCGCCTGCCGCTATGCGGCGCAATATTCGTTCACGCGAGAAGGATCGAAATGCGGCTCATCCAGCACATGCTCGATAAATCGGAAGATGGTCCGGCGCACCTCGATCGACAGCTTGGGGTACCACACAGGACTCGCCAAGACTAACCCTCGAAACGCAAAGAAAGGAGCGGCCGACTCTGTGACTGCATGATCGTGGCTGGCCTCTACATAGGTGTCCCAAAAGAGCCGGAACATCACTTCCAACGGCCCCTTCAAGGTGCCCCAGCGACAGAGTGAGAAGAACAGGTAGTTGATCGTCATCGAGGTTACGTCGTCTGCCGGTTCCCCCCACTCCCCTCGCGAGCGATCGATCACTGAAAAATCCGTTCCTTTCCGGAACAAGACATTCCAGGGATGAAAATCTCCATGGACCTGCGACAGACGCTGTGTCTCCCCGCGCAGGCGCCAGCGCCACCGGTTGCAAGCCTCCTCGATCCCGCGCAAGAGATCCGCCGAAATGAATTCGTAGCGATCCGGGTAACTGTCGGTAAGCCCCATAATGCACTCACCGTGGCCGATCAACTCCCGAAGCCGACGCCGATAGAGGGCGGGGTCGCACAATTTTTTGGCATGAATCTGCGCCAGGTAGCGTGCCAGGGCTATCGTCCGCTCTCGATCCTGCTTCCGGAGCCTTCCACCTTTGGCCAATCGCTCAAGGTCGAAATGATAACTGGCCCCCTCAGTCCATTGGGTCAGAACGAAAAATTCGCGCGCCTCGGCTACCGAGATCAGCTGCCGATCGTCGGTAAAGGCCCCGACGTCGAGCGCCTTCACGTGACGCGGCAGCCGGCCATAGGAGTCATAATCCCAGAGTATCGCCTGGGCCCGATCCGCCATATGCTCATGACCGAACGGCCCAGGACTCATCGTCCCCAGCACCGCCGACCGGACAGTGCGCCCGATTTGAAAGGTCAATTTGACGGGCGAACCATACCCATACTGTTTGTAGGTGCCCTGAGAACTTTCTTTTCCAATGGCCCCATAGGTCAGCAAGGTCGCCTTAGAACCGAACCGGCCACGAAGATATCGTTCCAGGGACTGTTTCGTAAGCGTGGGCATCGTATGGTCATGAAGGTAGGCAATTCACGTTCCACCCAGATATCAGGCAAGAGGCACGAGGCCAGGGGCGAGAGGAAAGAGATTGACCTCACATTCAGCCCCCTTGCCTCTTGCCTCTTGCCTCTCGCCCATTTTTTACTGGCGCATTGAGCTTCACTGCCAAGGGTGCCACTGAGGAAAAATGCGACACTTCAATTAGGCGAGAGGCGCGCGGCAAGGGGCAAGAGGCAAGAAATATCAGCCCCCTAGCCTCTAGCCTCTCACCCCAAGCCTCCGTTCGAGGACGGCACATCGCTTGCTGATATGAAGCACCAGCAGGGTTTTGGTGGTCTGCACGTCTGGGATAAGCCCGGTCTGTCTTGTTATCTGGTCTGTCTGGTTTTTTTGTTGAACGAAACTAACCAGATGAACCAAATCAACCAGATAAACAAAACAAACCAGATCAACCAGATGGACCAGACAGACCAGATAGACTGAACAGACCAAACGAACAAGAAAGGAAGCAGCATGGAGCTGGAAATAGAAAGTCGAAATATCGATATGACCCCTCGCTGGAAAAGCGAGATTGAATCCCGCATGGCAGACCTCCAACAGAGGCATCAAGATCTGATCCATGGGCGAGTCACCATCACGAAGAATCTTCACCACAAAAAGCTGGCCAACGTCGCCGAGGCGCTCATCGTCGTCACGCTCCCTGGTCGCCAGACCATGACGGCCCGCAAGGAAGACAAGACGTTCGAAGAGGCCATCAGAACCGCCTTCGACGCCATGGCCATCGAACTCCGCAAGTACCGCGAGAAGAGGGGTCGCACCGAGGTACGCACGTCTCCGATCCCGCCATTGCGAGGCGTGATCTGCAAACTGTTTCCAAAAGAAGGATACGGATTCATCCTCAAGGAGGGCGGCGGCGAGGTGTACTTTCACAAACACGCGCTGCAGAATTTCACGTTCGATGAATTGAGTGACGGCACTGATGTCACCTTCAACCTAGAAGAGGGCGAGAAAGGCCCTCAGGCGACGACGGTTCACCGCCCGTCCCCCATCGTCCCCTAGCAGGATGTTGAGAAAGTGCGCCAGTACCACAACCCGTGAAGCGCAAGACAGGCGAGAAAGAGGTACTTCATGCCCATGTACGACTATAAATGTCTGGACTGCGGAAAAGAATCGTTGATAGTCTTGACGCTAAAGGAACATGAATCCACCAAAGTAACATGCCCGAAATGCGGCAGCAGCAAGATGCAGCAACTTTATTCGCCGTTCGTGGCCCACACGACCAAGAAAAGCTGACAGCATGCTGAAAATGACCCCCAGCGTCGTTCTCAGTCGCCCGTCTCCCTGCAACGTACCCCAAGGGTACGCTTCGGTCGCCGAGCTCCCTGCGGCCTTGCTGGGATGTCATTTTGAGCATGCTGGAGGATCGAATCTTCTGGTCAATGGCAAAAGGATATTTCAATGCCGGATATACCCCTATGGGGTT
>SPAX01000076.1 GCA_005239475.1 Nitrospira sp.
CGAGCGGAATATTTTCAAGCGCCCCATTGCCCTTACCCTATGGGTGTTGTTCATGGTTTCGATCCTGATTTTCACGGTCTCTGCGATTATCAATCGAGAGTTTTTGGACTAGCAGAATGCTGAAAAATTCCGCGAGTATGGAGAAGAGTATGGAGAAGAGTATGGAGAAGAGTATGGAGAAGGTTGAGGTTCAGGCTAAGGTTGAAGCTCAGATGAGCACGTCGGATCTTCACTCAACCTCGACCTCAGCCTGCCTGCCAGCTGGCGTTCATCGTTGGGTACTTGCATGAACGATCAGATGTCCCCCACAAAGCTCGGACTCGGCATTCTCTGGCCCGCCTTCTGGACCGGCTTGCCGATCAAGCTTGCCATCGCCGTGCTCTTTCTGGCGTTCGGGATCATACATCTTGAAACCAGGATTGCTCTCGCGTTCTTGATGCTCCTGACAAGTCCGGTCACGGTGTTTGCTCTTCCAACGATCACCATGGGATTGGACTCGCACATCGGTGAAGGAGTTGGCATCGCATTGCTGTTCTTGCTGGCGATTCCGATCGATATCTGGGCGCTCGGGGTTGCGGGACGAACATTTTTCCTCGAACGGTTGCGGCGCGAACCGCCAGATGGGTTGGGGCTGACTCTCTGGTGGAAGTGTGCCTTGGTCGGCGCCATCTTTGTGCCGATCCTCTGGGTGGCCGAGAGTGCGACCACTGATTTCTCGATCTCTGTTGCCCAATCGATATTTGAGACGGGTTTTCTGGAGGGAACTCCTGTTCCGGAGCGGATCAGCATTGAGTTGACCCTCTGGGGCACTGTGGCCACAGGGGTGCTTCTGTTGTTGTTCGGCATCGGTTTCTCGCTCGTGGGACGGGTAATCCGTGGCACGGTGCAGTCGGCACGGCATGCTCCAGAGAATTATGAAGGGCTGATTACCCGCTGGGATCTGATGCGAGTGCCGGCGGATCAAGGATTGCTGCTGACAGCATTGTCCGGCGTGGCCGTTGTGTTGTCGCTCCTGTTCTGGTCTGCTCTCCCGGTGTTTACACCGCACCCGCACGACTGTTGCAAGAAGGAGGAAGTGAAGGCAGTGCCTGCGTTCAAACCCCTTGAGACGCTGAATAAAGACGAAAAAATGATTGCACAGCTTGCGGCGCGGGTTGAATTGCTGGTAGAACAGCGGGCGAAAGCTGAACTGGAAAAAGAGCGGAGTAAGGAAAAAGGCAACACAGGCAAGGAAGAAGTGAAAGTGCCGGAAGCAACAGAGCCGGCTCCGCCTGCCGCCATGAAACCGTAACGTGGGAGATCAAGAGGTGAGGGCAATGCGACATCAGGGTGGATGGATTCAGCGACTTCTCGGGAGCGGCAGCGTTCATGGGGGGACGCTCTTGGGGCTCGTGATGGCAGCGGGCCTCCTCAGCCTTCCTGCGTTGGCCTTTGGGGCAGATGCTGTGCCGCCAGCTGCGACCGAGTATCGTGATATTCCCTATGTCGGCAGCCGGAACATGATCTGGATTGTCGCGCAGCTCCATTTGCTGCTCGCGGGATTTGTGCTGGGTGTGCCGATCTTCGCCTGGTTGTGTGAAGTCGTCGCCTGGAAGACCGGCGAAAAACGCTACGACAAATTAGCCAAGGAATTCACCAAGCTCCTGACCTCCGCCTATGCCACGACGGCGCTCTTCGGCGGAATTCTTTTGTTCCTGTTGATCTCGTTTTATCCCAAGCTGATGAACTACCTGACCGATATTTTCTTCCCGTCCTTTATTGTCTATTGCCTTCTCTTCCTGGTCGAGACCGCGACCCTGTACCTCTATTGGTATGGCTGGGATGCGATGCAAGATGGCGGCAAGAAGACGTTCCACATTTTTCTCGGCTTCATGCTGAACTTCTTTGCGTTCTTCATCATGATCGTGCCGAACTCCTGGGCGACGTTCCAGGCCAGTCCAGTCGTGCTTGCCGAGGGATCGGATCTCGCGCGGGCCTGGGCCGCAACATGGAATCCGACCTGGTGGCCGGTGAACATTCACCGCATCATTGCGAACGTGGTGCTCGGTGGCTACATTTGCGGCGCCTATGCCGGGATTCGTTATTTGTCCGCCAGGAACACGGAAGAGCGCGACCACTACGACTGGATGGGCTATGTCGGGAACTTCATCGGCGTATTCGGTCTGTTGTCGCTCCCTTTTGCCGGCTACTGGCTCATGCGTGAAATCTACCAATACAACCAGCAGATGGGCATCACGCTGATGGGAGGCTTCCTGTCGTGGCTGTTCATTCTGCAAGCCATGCTCATCGGGGTGCTCTTTCTCGGATCGAATTATTATTTCTGGCTGGGGATCACCTATCGGATACCCGGCTCCGAGATGAAATACCGGAAGCCGATGTTGGCGATGTTGATTGCGCTATTGCTGTGCCTGGGTGTCTGGATGACGCCCCACTCGCTCGTGGCCAGTATGGAAGAAGCGAGAAAGATGGGGGGCAGCCACCATCCGCTTCTTGGCGTGTTCGGCGTCATGTCGGCCAAGATGACCGTGGCGAATCTGATGATCCTCGTCACATTCATGAGCTTCATCATGTATTGGCGGGCCGGCAAGCAGGAAACGGCGGGCTGGGCCAAGGTTGCCAAAGCGATCATGGGCGGCATCCTTGCCCTCTCGGCGATCGCGGTGATCGTCCTCGGCGTGTGGGGGTATTTCGTTCCCGCTCTCATTCGCATCAATTACTTCTCGACGACGCAGGTGCTGGTCGTGCTCGGTGTCATGTTGACGATCACTCCGCTGACGGCCTTGCTGCTGAGAAGTGCCAAGACCACGACGGAAATGGTCTGGGGCAAGATGCCTGCTCGTGCCGGCTACGCCCTCGTCCTCAACGCGGTCATGGTCATTCTCCTGATGACGCTGATGGGCTACGCACGGTCGTCCTCGCGCGTCCATTGGCATGTCTATGGCGTGCTCCGCGATACGTCGCCATACGCGTATTCACCGGCGCTCGGCTCTGCTGCTGCGATCATGGCCTTGAACACATTTTTCTTCTGCATGATTGTCGCCTTCATCTTCTGGGTGGCCACGATGAGCGATAAGGCGAAGGCGCCTAGTGCATCGACAAAGAGCGAGTTGCCGCACGGCATGCCGGCGTTGGCAGGCGCATCGAGCGCGCTCGATGAACCGAAAGTTCCGAAGTTCTGAATGGTGTGTTCTGAGTTTTGAGGGTCACTCAGAACTCAGCGCGTCTAACTACCCAAAGGGGATATATGAGCGAAGTTGTCCAATTACAGTTGATTGGTCTCTCAGTGATAGGAATCGGGATTCTGATTCTCCTCTTCATTCGCGCCACATTCGCCCGGGTCATAGGATTTGTCTGGATTGTGCTGGGCCTCTTCACGCTCACCGCGTTGTCGGTGCCCCAGATGGCCTCGTTACCGCCCGTTGAGGAGAAGTTCGATATTGCCACGGTGAAAACGCCGACCGACATGGCGACCATCGGGCAGAAGATCTTCTTTAGTAAGGGCCAATGCGCGCTCTGCCATACCATCGGCCCCAGCGAATCGGCCCGCTGCCCGGACCTGAAGGGGATCGGGGCCAAGTTAAGCCGTGAGTTTCTGTTCGAAAGTTTGACGCAACCGCAGGCCTATATCTATCTCGACTATCGCCATGAAGGCATAGCGAAGGAGTATCCGGCCCGGATGCCCTACATCAATAAGAATCCAATCGGGCTATCCAGGAATGAAATTCTTTCGGTCATTGCATTCCTGCAACAGATGAGTGGGGAGCCGATTTCTGTCACTGTAGCTGAACTGGCCGCGCCGGGACAGGAGGCGCCTGCCGCACCGGTGAAGGCATCTCAGTCAGGTCCAGTGGCCGTGGCGCAAGCGCACTGAGGAGGAATTTATGGGGCCGTTGATCAAGCTGATCGTGTTGAATGTGGTCGTCTATGCGATCTTGAAATTTGTGGTGCCTAATGTCCCTGGCTCGGCGCCGCTGCCGGCTAGCCTGGTTTTTCTCTATATGATGCTGACGACGTCGGGGTTTGTGATCTTCGCCACAGTGAGCGCAGAGTCCAAAGAGGCCTTTTGGGGTCCGATCCAACGGTTCCTGACGGGAGAGAATATTGGTGGGCTGCAAGCATTGCGTTATGGCGTCCTGATTCTGTTCCCTTTGCTGGTCGGCTGGCAAACCTATAACAGTACGGCGGTAAGCGATGCGCCGCCATCAGAAAATCGGACGATTCACCCGGCCCCGCCAGGCGAATATACCGGCTTGTCGAATCCAATTTCAAAGACACCAGACGCTATCCAGCAGGGGAAGGGCTTCTATGCCGCATTCTGTTCTCCTTGCCACGGCGGAAACTTCGACGGCAAGGGGCCGGCGGCCAGGGGATTCAATCCTCCCCCGGCCAACTTCTCCGATCCAACGACGATCGCCATGCTCCAGGAAAGCTATCTCTTCTGGCGGATCAAGAAGGGTGGCGTCGGCCTCCCGATCGAAGGGATGCCATGGAAGTCTGCGATGCCTCGCTGGGAGGTCGAACTTCCTGACGAATGGATCTGGAAAATCATCATGGGCGAGTACGATGGAGCGCATCAATCGCCGAGGACTTGGGAGTAGCGGAGCAGAGGAGGGGATGGGAGACTGTAGATCTCCTGTGCTCGCGCAACGTGCGGCCTCAGAAGGCCCTCGTTGGACGCGCGCAGTGGAAGGCACGCAGCCTCACCCTCTGAGAAGAGAGTAGGGAGAGGACGGAACTTATGAAACATGGACTGAACCAAATCGTTCCAAATGTCGTCGTCTGTGTATGGCTTGCCATGGGTTTCCTGATTGTGCAGCCCGTCTCAGCCGAGGAAAAGGTCGCAGCTACCGCTCAGCCAGACTCAACTGAGTCAAGCGTCTCGGTTAGCGCTCCGATGGTGAAGGGGACCCTGCCGGCCGATGACCCGACTGCGGCGGTATGGAACAGCGCGACCCTGGCGAAATTCCCGATGTCGCCGCAAGTCCATTGGCCGAATCGTATTCTGGATGCGACAGTTAAAGATCTGAACGTGCGTGCCTTGCATGATGGGACCAACGTCTCCATTCTCTTGGAGTATGCCGACCCGACGGAAGATCCAGACGATTCAGCCGCGGTTGAGTTTATGGTGGGCGACAAGAAAGCCCACTTTGCGCATGGTCAGCCGATGGCGCAGGTGGAAGGCGGCCCGGTCAATATTTGGTATTGGAAGAACAAAGACGACAAAGGCGTGGACATGAATGCCAAGGGCTTTGGCACAATCAAGGTGCAGACGCACCAAGACGTGAAGGCCAAAGGCGTCTACGCCAATGGCACATGGAAAGTTGTCTTTACGCGGCCTCTCGCGACCGAACATCCGGACGAAGATACGCAGATTACGCCAGGTGGGTTTATCAATATCGCCTTCGCCGTCTGGGATGGCAAGAAGGATGCAAGCGGCGAGCTGAAGGAGAAGGGGTCCCAAAAGGCGGTTACTTCCTGGTGGAATTTCCGAGCAGAGGCGCCGCCGAATTATGACGGCTATTACTATGCAGCCATCGCTGTGGGCCTGGCTCTCGGGTTTCAGTTCGTTCTGATCCGCAAGCTCAAGAAAGGGCATTCAGCATGAAGGCGGCTCGTCGATACCTATTGGGAGTGGTGGGTGCACTGGTTGGCATCTGGGCCATGGCTAACTTGGGTTGTGCGAATGAGCAGCAGCAGAAGGGGCATGAACTCTACGGCCACTACTGCTCGCACTGTCATGGTGAGAGCGGACGCCAGAACGAAGGATTCAATTGGTCCTCGATGCCAGATCCGAAGCCCAAAGATCTCACGAACAAGTCAGAGATGAGCACCCTCAAGGACGTAGACATCTTCAATACGATTTCACGCAACATGTTGGACACGAGTGAGGGCGGGGATGTGATCGGCGACGATGATTTTGCCGTGCCCACCATGCCGACCTTCAAGTACACCCTCTCAGAGGAAGAAATTTGGTCCATTGTCGGTTATGTCCGCGGCCTCCACGGCATGAAGATGGAGTTTAAAGTCGAGGAGCGGAAGAAAGAGTTGGCCGCGGCGCTCCAAACGGCCCAAGCCAATTTTGAACAGGCTACGAAGACGTATGAGGAGGCCGAAAAGCTAGCCAGCGATGAGGCCGAGAAGAAAAACGTCGATGTCGATGATGCCGTCTATGCCAAGGAAATGGCAGCCATGGGACAGGCGAAAAAAGATCTCGACGCTGCGCAGGCTGCGGTGAATAATTTGGTGACGAGACCAGGAAAAGGCGTGAGCGTCGCCCGACCAGATCTCACCGTGAAACCGGAACAGGTTGCGAAGATGGTGGAGCTCGGAGCGCGGCTCTATTCGGACAAGTATGGCTGCAATGGCTGCCACAGCATCGGGGAAGAGGGCGGCAAGGTTGGGCCGGCGCTCGACCGTGCAGGATTCAGATTGAACGGAACCTGGATCTATCGGTGGCTGAAAAATCCTCAGGCGATGAAGCCGGAAACCAGAATGCCGGCGCTCGGGCTCAGCGACGCCGACGCGAAGGCCGTGACAATGTACCTTGGTACATTGCGTGCGCCAGCCCAGTCGGATGCCCCGACCGAGAAGCCGGCTGCCCCTGTTGAGAAGCCGGCGAGCTGAACTTAGCAGGCTGCTCAAAATGCCGCTCTCGTCGTTCGTGAAACGTGAAGCGTGAAACGTCAGAATCCGGAAACGAAGGACGCTTCACGAGATACGCTTCACGGGTTTCAAGAGCGCAGCGAGAACGCCGCGGGCTGACTTTTTCAGCATCCCGTTAGAGCAGAAATCCCGCAACCAATCCGATAAGAACGGCGGCTCCCACCCACACATGTTGCTGAAACATGTGGAAGGCAGTGGGAACCGGTATGGCCCCTCTAAGCTGCAGGGCTTGCCGCAGACACCACACTCCAATGGCAGTGAGCGCTGCATAGTAGATCCATCCGATGTGGGCGAGCCAGCCTGCGAGTCCCAGCAGCAGCAGCATTGCGCAGAAGACCGTGCCGACGGCGAGCCACGTCAAAGACCCGAACAACAGCGCTGAGGATTTCACGCCGATCTGACGGTCGTCCTCCTGATCTTGAAGCGCGTAGATCGTATCGTATCCGATCGCCCAGCAGACCGTCGCAGCGAACAGGCACCAGGCCGGCGCTTCGATGGCCCCCCGCGAGGCGGTCCAGGCCATGACGGTGCCCCAGCCGAAGGCGATACCCAATATGGCTTGCGGGANGTGGATGATGCGTTTCGCAAAGGGGTAGAGGCCGGCCAANAGGATGGCAATCGGACTTAAGAGGATTGTGANCGGGTCAAGGAGCAGCACGAGCATTCCGGCCAGTNAGAGGAAGAAGCCGACGANCAGCAGGGCATGCGTNACGCTGAGTTCNCCAGACGCGAGTGGACGGACCCGCGTACGCGTCACATGTCGATCGAAGGATCGATCCGCTAAATCGTTCAGCACNACCCCTGCGCTGCGCATCACAAAGGACCCNGNGACGAAGATGGCGAACAAATAAAGNGGAGGCATGCCGCGAGCGGCCAAGACCAAGGACCAGAGAGTCGGGAGCATGAGTAGCCAGGTCCCAGTCTGGTTCTGGAGGCGAATGAGTCGGCTGATGGCCGACCAGGAGAGCCTCGGCGCTGATGGCGCTCCCGGTGCCGGAGAAGAAGACTCGGTCATGCGGGTGAACTTAGCCGAGGGGTGTGGGGCTGTCAACGCCGCGCCGCAGCGTGCGGAGCGGGAAGCGCGAGACAGGCGCGAAAGGCGCGACTTGAAGTTCGAAGTTCTGGGTTCGAAAGTCCAAAAATCTCGAATTTCTGACCTCGACCCCTTGCGTCTCGCCCGTCCCGCAAGTCTCGCTCGTCTCGCGCGGCTGAGCCGCTGAGTTGTGCTCGGAGGATGCTTTCTGTATAAGAATGATAGTGCAGGTCATTGATTCAGCGCATCATTCCCTCCTGTTTCGTGCAGCCCTATGGGTTGTCGCAGGATTCTGTGTTGCGACGTTGACGAGCTGCTCCCTTTTCTCGAGCCGAGACGGCGCGACCATCGGATACTATCTCCCTCTGACAGTCCAACTTCGATCTGACCCCAGTATCGCCGGGGCGCAGCTCACCTATCAGGACGCCTGCGGCCAGAGGCAATCCTTGCCGATCGGCGTTCCATTACAGGACACGCTCAAGCGCAAGACAGCCCGCGTTTTTGAAAAGGTTCTGACAGGTGATACGGGATCCCCGTCGATTCCGGATGGCTATGTCGATGCGGCGTTGGGCCTGGCCCATGTCGATCTGGCAATCCTTCGAAAAGCCAACAAGAGCTATCCAGCCACGGTCACCCTGGGATTGGACTTTGCCTACACGGCTGCCGACGGGACGATCCTCTATAGCAAGAAACTTCAAAGCATTGGTCGTGGAGAAGTCGATGTTACCGAAGCCTCGTGTGAGGTAAAGGGACTCGATAAGATTGCCCAAGAGGCCATGAGTTATGTGACTGATGGTATGGCTACGCAACTCGGGACGTCGAACAAGATTATCGATGCCGCCGAAGCCCACAAGGCCGATGGCCCCAAGGCAGCCGTTCCTGTGCCGAGTACAGTGGCCGAGCCAGCCAGGGTGATATTCCGGGCGATTTTCCGTAACGAGAATCGCAACCAGGTGCTTCATAGTGATGAAGCCATTGCGATTGAAATTGAAGTCAAAAATGAAGGGCCTGGAACCGCACGGGCTGTCGAGTTGTCGGTGACTGCCACACCGCCCTTGATCGAGCGGATCCCCAGCGCGGTATCCGTCGGCGATCTGCAACCTGGCGAGGTGAAACACATGACGCTGGACGGTAAAGTCGGCACGGTCAAAGACGCCGTACAGGCGGAGTTGACGTTAATTTTACGTGCCGGATCCCCATCGGTCCAACTGCCGTCCGCCAAGAAGTTTCTAGTGACGATGAAGCCTAAGTCTGCGACGGAGGCTGTGGTGCTGCCGGTCAATGTCGATCAGCTGCCGAAGCGGGCTAGTATACTCAAACAGCCGAAGGCCGTAGGCATTGTCATTGGTGTGGGGCGGTTTCGGGAGAGCGGCATTGTCAGGGTCAAGTACGCTGCTCGGGATGCGGAAGTCATGGCCACGTACCTCAAATCGATCGGGGGGATTCCTCCCAGGCGCGTGCGTACCCTCGTTGATAACCATGCCCTCAAGAGCGACCTGGTCGAGGTTTTGGAAGAGTGGCTACCCAAGCAGGTGGACCCCACCTCCGTGGTCTATGTCTCGGTCACGGGCCGAGGAGTGGTTGAGGCCACCACCGGCGCCGTGTCGATGATGATGTTTGACAGTACGGCCAGGTCAGGCGCGCGCCGCTACTCGCTTCGTCGGCTGCAGGAGTCCTTGGAAAAATTGCCGATTCAGCGGGCCATTGTGATGCTCGATCTCTCGTTGGAACTGGCACCGGGCAAGGTGGCACCGGGCAAAGAGACGGCAGGCACGATCGCTCCGCTGTGGGAACAGGATGGAAGGGGGAACGAGAAGATCATGTGGATGGTCGGCAACCGGGGACTTCAAGAATCCCATAGTTATGGCCCGGGCCGGCACGGGTTGTTTGCCTATCAATTGCTCAAAGGCCTGGGCGGTGCGGCAGACCTTGATAAGAATGGCACTATCCTTGCCGGCGAACTATGCACCTATACAAAGTGGCAGGTGTTCAAGGTGGCCCAGGAACAGTATGGCAGCGAGCAGGAGCCCCTCTGCCTCCCTGGGCCAGGCCAGGGGGCTTCGGTCAGGCTGCAACCAGTGGCCCGGTTCAAATAACGGTCGTTAGAGCCTCGGGCGCGGAGTGTCTTGTTCATCATCTGCCGTCTCTTGTTGCACGAAAAACCCCTTGAGCATCAGAAAAAACCCGTGTAAGTTGTGGGCTCTCTCGAAAGGGCCGGCGTAGCTCAGTTGGTAGAGCAGCGGTTTCGTAAACCGCAGGTCGTCCGTTCAATCCGGATCGCCGGCTCAGTGCAATACACAAAGTAAAACGGGGAAACCATTTGAAACACCGAGCCTTTTTAAAAGCGCCTTGCTTCCATTCCTAAACCGCTGTTCCTCAACATAGCCCACCATGCATTCTTTCCGTTTTGCGCTAGTCCGTCTGCTGAGCCCATCCACACGCTTGGCAGCTAAGGTAGGCTTCGGTTTGTTTCTGCTCGGAGTTGGTTCGGAGACCGATTTTATAGGACCCGCATAAGGGGCACTTTTCTGGGATCCCATTAACATAACGGAACATCACCGTCCCAAAGATTGAAAGAATGTGTTGGGTAAGATCCACTGCTAGAACCGCATCTGAATGCGTTGCACCTGAGGCATGAGTCAGCCAATTGACCAATTGCCAACCAGACTTCGAGATGGTTTTAGGTACTTTCGTACATACTCCGCGCTTGGTCCAGCAGCCATATGATTTGCCAACAACTCGCACCAGCCGATGGCATCCGACCGCTTAGGTGGAATGCCAGAATGAACAATTTTAAGGGTAGTGGCTGTTTTTGCCATGGCTACAAAGCATTCACGGCACCGCATACCCACTGCCTGGAACTCCTCGGCTTCCTCGGCTTGCTTAAGAGCCTCAGCTGCCTGTTCCCATCGTCTCCATGCGGACGATAACAGAGCCTGTTCGAGAGGATGGACGCCCGAATCAGGCCGAGACATCACGCGAGCAGTGATGCCGACGTGAAATGAAATTGAGTAATCTAGGCTTGGAAACAACTCCTGCAGGTACAGGTTTGTAGGGGAAGTAATAACCCAGTACCTGCTCTTGTCAGTCCGAACATCCCAACCTTCTAGTTTGCGTCCCAGAACGAATTCAGTTGTGACTCGTTCGGCATGAGAGACTTTTTCATCGGGCGCTTGCCACTCTACATATTCACGGATTGCTGTTTCGGCTTCCCGGTCTCGTTTAAATATCAGATTTGGAAGCTGAGCATCTGGAATAGCCGGTGGAATGACGCATTTTCCGCCAAGTCGCTTTGTCTCGCGTTTGCTCGAAGCACGCTGTTGCTTATGTCTCGGCATCACAGGACCCGACTTTCAGATATGGTCCAGCGAGCTTCTCGCGAACCATTGCTAGATGTCAATTGATGAGATCGATCTCCATGCAAAGGCTCAATCGTAAAAAAAGAGGCTGAAGCAATGAACCGGCGGTGATCTGCCTGAGGAAAGTCTACAAACTCTGTCGGATGCTCGTGCGCTGCGTAGGCGTCAGACCAGGACAATGGGGTACGGCGGCTGGTCACAAACCAGATGGGTTAAGGACAGGTCTAGCCGTAGGAACAGCGGTTTAGGAAACCGTTTTTGTGACCCTCCTCCAGCTCACTGGAACTCATTCAGGCCTACTGGGGCAAAGCTTCGCAGAATTCCCGAAATTGGCTGGGATAGGCTGGAATGAGCTGGAGTGAGATGGGCTTGAGCACAAAATGAGCACGACGGGCTGTCGAATTAAGCTGAGTACTAGGCGCTTGATTCCGACTCGCCGTCCAGAATTCCTATGATGGCTCGTTGGAGGTCCACAAGGCTGACTGGCTTAGCGAGAACCTCCCTCACCCCGCACCCCAGTGCTTCAGCCTTCGCATGGTGATCTCCAAGCTCCGCCAACAGAATGATCGGGCAGGACGGGTACAGGGCTCGGAGGGTTCTCACATATTCGAAACCGCCTCTGGGGAGTCGAAGGTCCGTCAGGACGACGTGAGGCTCTACGTCCATGATCCGTTGGATGGCTCCATCCCCGTCAGTCGCCTCGGCGACCTGCAATTCCAGCTCGCGGACGACATCGCACAATAAGCTTCGCAACTCGGCGTCGTCCTGGACCACCAGCACCAGTTTGCCCTGGTGGTTGTGCTGGACGTGCATGGCGTTCGTTCCTTCGTATAGTGGCAGAGAAAACACCACTCCGAGCAGTAGGAAGAGACAACTCTCATGCCAAGCGTCGATCTGTTGATTGTCAAGACATTTTTTACGCGACTCTCGTCATTACGGGGCAGAAAGTCTCCATGAAGCGGGAATGATAGGACCAAAATGCTACAGATTATTGCTGGAAGGAAGGCGCGACTCTTGGCAAGAGGAGCGTGAACGTGGTGCCCTGACCGGGCGTGCTGTCCACGGTAATGGACCCGCCGTGTTCCTGAACGATACCGAGGACCACTGTGAGGCCCAGGCCGGTCCCTTTCCCACGTTCTTTGGTTGTGACAAAGGGCTCAAAGATTTTCGGGAGGACATCGGGCGGAATCCCGTGTCCGGTATCCGCGACGGTCAGCCTGATGTGTTGCGCTCCTTCACGGACGGCAGCCACACGCAAAGTGCCCTTCTCGGGCATGGCCTGCACGGCATTGAGCACGAGATTCAGCAAGACCTGCATCATGAGATCGCTATCCCCGTGGATATGCGGTAAATCCTCGTCATGCTCGGATACCACCCGCACGCAGTGTCGGCTCAGCCGTTCCTCGACCGCTTCCAGACAATTCTTGACCACTTCCCGCAGATCCACGGGTCTGAAGTTGGGTGGGCCACGCCGGGCGAAAGTGAGCAACTGATTTATCAGCCTCGTCATGCGCTCAACCTGCGCGGTAATGATTGTCAGCCCTTTTTTCATCGTCTCATCGTCCGTCCGCTGCATCAACTGTTCGGCTCGCCCCAGAATTACGTTCATCGGCGTGCCGATCTCATGGGCCATGCTCGCGGCGAGCGTGCCCAATTCTGCTAGTCGCTCCGCGAGACGGAGTTGCTGCTGCGTTTCACTCAGGACGTGTCGGTTCTGAACCAGTCCTTGTTCCAGTTCACGAGTGAAGCCCGCCAACTGATTGACAGCATAGTCCTGTCCTTCCGAGGATTTCTCGATGTAGGCCTCCAGAGCCAGTTGGATGTCCAAGAACATGATTTTGGTCAAGGCGATGCGGATGGCCACGTACTTGGCCGGCTGGGTGTGAAACCTCTCAAAGACCAGCGGCTCCAGGAGTGACAAGTAGAGGGCATAGGCCCCAAAGTACCACTCGGGGGTCAACCCGAGCCGCGCATGGACCTGTCCGATCCGCCGCCGCCCTTCCTCATAGGCTCGGTCATAGGGACCCGTCACCAGTGAGAGGAGGTATCGCTTCTGGGCCTCTAGCAGCCGGGTGCTGATCAGCTCGTCCGTGAGGAATTTTCTCGTTTCAGGAAAGGACAGGAGATGGCGGTAGAACGCCCCGACCAACTCCTCGACGTGCTGGGCCATGATTGGCCGGAGGGCCGTGAGGGCGACTTCCTCTTCTGTTGTGAAGCGAAGAAATCCCTTGCGGGTTTCCCAGTCGTCCGCGGCCATGACCTCGCGCTCCTCCCGGCTAGAGGTAAGAACATGATCTTCGTAATGCCATGCAGAGGAAAGAGGCGTGCTGCCCACTGCGCGAAAACTGTAACATTCTAGAAAAAGACCGTCGCTCGATGCAACAGTTAATTGGCCAGACGTGATCAACCGGTGGCCGGTCTGAACCAGCGCTGTGTTCGTACAGCGCCTGGCACAAAAAGGTCTGGAGCGAAACTGTGAAACACTGTTGATTTTAAAAGACTTCCCACTCATTCACGCCTTGTTTCAAAATCAACTGGTTTTGGAGCGATGTTATTGCGGGAGGCGACTGACTGCCTGATTCAATGCGGAGATGAAAGTAGTCGGTGAGCTGAGGTTTCCCGAAAGAAGTTGAATAAAGACACCCTTCACCAGAACGCGGTCCCCATCACGCGCTATTTTCAGTCCTCCCTGATTGCCACACGTCCCCATCACTTCCACACGAATCGAACCCGATTCGTCTTTCAGGTCGAACACGTAGTCGCCATAGCGAAGCATGTGCTTGCACGCAGGCACCGGCAGCCGCTCTTCGACATCTTTGGCTATGCCGACCACAGCAATGTCGTGTCCCTGATAGGATGTGGCGTCTGTAAGCAAGATTTTGATCATGATCGGCTCAGTCGTGGATTGTGCTTCTGAAAAAATCGGAGAGCCAGTCAAGAGGCCAGCGAGTAGGACGATTGCGAGGACGCAGGGTTTTTCAGGTTTCATAATCGACTCCCTGATTTAGGTGGACCACAAACATTTGTTTCTGGAACAGGCGGAAGGATACGTCAAAGCCCTAGAAAAATCGACTTCTCGGGTCATGGCTTGGAGAGAGGTTTTTGAACCTGTGTCGGAACGACTAGGCAGACGGAAAGAGCCTGAAGGTCGTATTGAAAGTTCTGTCTACAGAATGAAGTGGTAAACCACGCAAGACTCCAACTGGCAGACCTGGCTTGTGCTAAATTTGTGCTAAAATCGTTCCTAAAGGCCAAGACTCATCGGAATCAATGGAAACAGTGAATGGCACCTAAGAGCCTGATACATAGAGAAAAACGGGGAAACCATTTGAAACACCGAGCCATTTTAGAAATGTCTTGCTCACATTCGTAAACCGCAGGTCGTCCGTTCAATCCGGATCGCCGGCTCCATTTTTCAATCAACTTGCGTTGCTTGTTCCGACCACAAGCGTCTCAGGGTGCGGTGGGGGTGCGGGCTCCCCCGCCTCCTTCCCATCATCAAGACGACTCACAAAGTGCCGGTATTCCCCACCATATGAGTGCCCGTATACGTCCATCGTGACTTGAATCGACGCATGACCGAGTTGCTCTTGAATGTATTTCGCAGGAGCGGTCGTCTGAATCAGCATTGAGGCATGGGTGTGGCGAAGATCATGAAAACGAACCCGTCGCAGTTCTGCTGTTTCAAGCACCTTGTAGAATGGA
>SPAX01000077.1 GCA_005239475.1 Nitrospira sp.
GAGTCGCGGAGACGGAAGCGGGTGTTGAAGTTACGCATGGTTGAGAAGGTCGTCTGATCCTGTTAGTTTCCGAAGATGGAGCCGAAGATCCCCTGCTCAGATTTCTTTGTGGCCACAGTATCGCTCCCGAACCCCGCAGGTTTTAAATAGAATTCATCGACGAGGACGAGGGCTCGCTTAATCCCGGCACTAATAGAGCGAACCGACATGGTGGCGCCACTGATATTGATGATGTCCTTGTTGATGCGGATCGGGTCCATAACGGTTTTGCCCTCGTATTGAGCATTGAAACGCTTCCGTCTGACTTCGCTGCCGCGGGCCTCACGAAAAACCAGGAGTTCGATGTTGGAGACTCGGCCGCGATTATCGACGCCGACCATGTATGTCATCGGCTTGTGTTTGCCGATGGGGTTCTGCACGAGGGCGTAGCCATCGACCTGTGTGCCAGTCTCTCCAATGTAGACCTCAAAGGCATCTTCGGGGAATTTCCATCCAATACGTTCCTCAATCGCCACCTTCTTATCCGTGGGAACTCGCAGAAGCTCTTTTTTGATGCGCTCGGATTTTGGGAACATCAGTTTGAGCGCCTCTTCCTCAGTGAGGAAGACTTCGGCCATCGACATTTCTTGTTCCGTCAGGTAGCGCTTGAGTTCGCTATCCCAGATGCGCTCGTCGGCGAACACGTCAGTGGCAAGTATCAATCCGATCGATAGCAGCAGAGTTGTGCATCTCACGTGAGTGAACATCCATGCTCCTTTAATTTGCTGTCGAGGCGGCTTTGGACATCGCGCATAACTTCTTCAGAAGGGTCTGTCGAGGCCCAGCCAAAGAGGCGAGAGCCGCCTCGGAATGCCCACCGTTGGCGCTCTTCTATAAAGCTGATCTTTGTCACGTCGTCGAGCCGTTTCACTGTAAGAGTGATACGAGACCGATCTTTGCTGTCCGCCAATTCCCGTTGGAGGGCACCAAAGGTCCGTCCCGGCATCGTGATTTCCAGCCAGCCGGTCACGATCAGGCCTGTATCCTTATCTTTGGAGTTGATCGCGCGATCTTTTACTGCCTCAAGGGAGGCTTCCCAGGCATGGTCGTAGCTGCAGACGGCAAATCGTTGCTGCATGCCACTCATGGACGAGCAGGCAGTCAGGAGTAGTAGTATCAGAAAAAGACTGAGGTAGCGAAGATACATTCGTAACAGTCCTGCTTGTTTTCAGGTGCTTCCCGCCATGGCGGGAAGCACCTGACTGGTTATCTAGAAGTACGTCGCAGCTTGAACCAAGAACCCGTTTCCATTCAGCGGGTTGTTTGCGCCGGAGAAATCTCCGCCGTTCACCAGACCTTGGGCATTCTTTTGGGTGTTGAATTGCCAGTCGAATTTGAATACGGTGTCTTCGATCGGTCGGAAGTTCAACGCGAGCGTCAGCCGCTCCAACTCCCTTCGATTCCCAACAGTATTCGACGCGATCCGAGTGCGGTCGTCGGTGTCGGTATCCACCTGCTCCCAGCGTACGACTGCAGTGAAGGTCGAGGCATCCGTGAAGTGGCTGGGCGCCCATTTTTTCAGGAATTCCGGCATGAAGTGATAGTTTCCCTGAATGTAGTAGCCTTGCATGCCGGCCGGGCCGATCCCACTCCCTGTGACGGTAGTTGCATCGTTGTTGCTGATTCGAGACCAGGCAGACTCTCCAATGATCTCGAATGGGCCTTTCTGAAGCGTCCAGTCGAGGGCGAATATGCTGATGCGCCCGGTCCCGACCGTCGCCGTTGACGGTTTGTATGTGCCATGAAAACCAGACCCCGCGACTTCGATGCCCAGTATCGGGCTGAAGGCGACGCGTCCGACAACGGCCTTGTTATCGTCACGGTCACGGGACACGCTTCCTCGCGCGCTTCGCACTCCCAAGTCTGTGATGCCGCCTGCAGTTTGGCTCATGCCGTTGACTGCGTAGACTTCATAGTCCAGCTTGGACTGGGAGGAAGGATAGAGGCTGCCGTAGATGCCGGCCCCTGCTTCAAACCAGGTACTGGGAATAATAATTCTTGATACCATCGGACGATCAACAAGATCGTTCAACGGCGAGTCGTGCAACAAGTTGAACTTGCCGACCGGCATCAGGAGGATGCCGGCGCGGAGGTTGATGGGTTCGTTAACCAGGTAGTCAATTTGTGCGAACTCAATTGTCATGGAGCCATCACCTTGTGCAGCATTTGTCCCGCCTCGCTCGAACTCAAGTTCCGCTGCGAATTTGATGTGGTCAGTGATATCCGCATAGATAAAGGGAACCAACCGTTGTTGACCAAACGAGTGACGGCTGGGGTTGTCCAGGTTTTGGCGAGAAAGATTGTTGTACATCACGTCGACATAACCGCCGACTATTGCTTTCGGCGCGCTCAAGAATGGCTTGGCGTAGACGAGTTTTCCTGACCCAGTTGACCCGAAGCCTAACTGGACTTTCTCCTCTCCTTTACGCTCAACTCTGATGTCAGTCATCGGTCCGGTTGGAGTGGGATACTGAACGGCTTCAGGCTGCCCCTCTTTCTGTTCTATGGCTCTTTCCACGGGGCTTTCGCGGCGCTCATGTTCCAGCAGCCGCTTGGTGACGGCTTCATCGACTAATTTCTTAATGTCCTCCGGGGTCATGTTCTCAGCCCAAACCGAAGTAAACGGCAAAGCTGCAATCACGAGAGCCCCGAGGATTGACCTGATCTTCATCGGTCTCCTCCATGGTGAGTGAGATGGTTGTGGTCTGACTCGGGACTCAATGGTCTCTGGCCTTCTTGAAGAAATGAAGAGTCCGCGCAAAGGAACTGCGCGTCGATGCTTCGAATGCCTCCTTTCGTGAAACGATTCATGATGCAACGGTGCCCCATCCTTCGATTGAAGAGAAGGGGATGACAACAATGCGTTTGCAGCGCTTGCACTTGAGCTCCAACCCTTGCTGCTGCACCTTGGCGATCAGTTGACCGCACTCACAGCGGGTCTCGCTGCTGTCGGCGGAGTTATTATTAGGAGACGTCGTGCTAACCATTGTGCGAGGTTTATCCGTCAAAATGAAATTGAGAACGATTATTAATATCCTATTCGAAGGCAGATTGTCAAGTTAGGATGAAGGTGCTTATTTTCGTGTGGAAGAAGTGCACTAATTTCTGTGGTGTCCTATACTCTGTCGCCTGTTTGGCGGAGAAAGAAAGCCCATGTATCCCAAACTGCCGGATCATTTTTTTCATGTCCAAACGTGCCTCCTGGCGCTGCTGTGTAGCGCCTTCGTTGGATGTGTAGAGATCCCCACTGGTCAGGAATCGGCCGTTGTTACCAGGGCCCAGATGCAGATGGGCACGTTGGTTAAGATTACGGCGGTGGCACGGAGTGAGTCTGTCGCCCAAGCTGCGGCGACCGCCGGGTTTGCCGAGATCCGCCGTCTGGAAGAGCTCCTGAGCACTTGGATTCCAACGAGCGAGCTTTCTCGCGTGAATGCCGCAGCGGGAGTTATGCCGGTCTATGTGAGTCCGGAAACGCTGGCGGTTGTCCAACGTGCGATTCAGGCCGCGGAGATGACCGATGGAGGATTCAATATTGCCATTGGCCCAGCAGTAGATGCATGGCGTGTGACCGAAGGCCAACGCATACCGACAGAAGCTGAGTTGGATGCTCTCCGTCCCTTAGTCGATTTGATGTCGGTTCATGCCAACGTGCGGGAGCGGACGATCTTTCTTGCGAAAACAGGGATGCGGATCGATGTGGGGGGAATCGGCAAGGGTTACGCAGCAGATCAAGCCGTCGAGGCGGTACGGAAAGCAGGCGCTGTTGCCGGAGTCGTAGCTCTGTCAGGGGATATCAAAACATTTGGCCGGTTGCCGGCTGGGAAGATGTTTCCCGTCGGTATTCAACATCCACGACAGGATGGAGCAGTGCTGGCGTGGATCGATTTGCAGGACGAAGCTATTTCTACCGCGGGGGATTATGAACGGTTCTTCGAGCGGAATGGGGTCCGATATCATCATATTCTCGATCCGCGCACGCTCCAACCGGTGCGCAGCTGCCAGAGTGTCACGGTGATTGCCCGTGAAGGGGTCTGGGCCGATGGACTCGATACGGGCATCTTTGTGATGGGACCGGAGCGTGGAATGGAACTAGTCGAACAGCTGCCGGATGTCGAGGCTATTATTGTTGATGCTGGAGGTCGCCTTCTGGTGTCCTCAGGCTTGAAGCAGCGAATTCGCCTGCCCTAGCTGGATGCGTCCCGTTACCGCTTCGGGCTAGCGGTCCAATCGATAGCTCATCGGAATCTTGATCGTCATACGCGGCTGTCCTAATGGACGAGGTAAGTGGAACGGGGCTGCTTGCCGCATGGTTTCAACAGCAGCCTTGTCGAGACCGGAGTGTCCCGAACTCTGAAAGACTTCAACCTCGCCGATGCTCCCGTCCTCGTTGATCACGGCTTTCACCACGACTTTTCCCTCGGCTCGATCCACCCGAGCTGAGGGGGGGTAACGTTTCATTTCTTCCACACGACGTAAAATCGCTTCAGAGAGCCACCCGTAATCGCGCGTAGTCGGTGCTTCCGATTGTGCCGGGGAGATGGTAGCCATCTGCGTTGGTGCCGGAGCCTGGTCAGATTGTGCGGCTTGTCCGAGGATTGCGGATGGTGTGCTCGTTGGTACCGTCATGGCACCAGATTCTGCCGAGACTGACATCGGTGCTTCGGCCGGTTTCACAATGGATGTAGCCTCGGCGACCATCGGTGCCACAGTCTCATGTCTGCTTGGCTCGGCTGGTTGTGTTGTGTGAGCTGTTGATTGTGAGGGAGGCGTTGGATGTGGTGGGGAAGGCTCAGTTAGCACCGGGGTGACAGTTCGCTCAGAAATCGATGGAGCAGTCTCCTGCACATGGGGAGAGGGAATGGAGGTTGCCGCTGGAGCTGGCGAGGCTGGAACCTGGTTCGGGGGTGATGTCGTTGGTTTCACTGGCAGCGTCGGCGACACCATGGCGACGTTCCACTTGAATGGTTCGTCCTGCGGCGCGAGTTGGATCTGCTTCACAAGTAGGATAGCTGCGAAAGCCACTGTGCCATGCAAGAGGACGGAGATGAGCCAGCCCTGGACGTGCGCGTCCTTCTGGCCTCCGGCGCGAGGTGGGTCAGTAGCGATCACAGTCGAATGACCTCCAGGCTGACTTGTTGAAATCCCAACCCACGCACTTCATCCACCAAGGACACGAATCGTTCGAGCAAGGTGACTTTATCCGCCCGCACGATGACCGCAGACCCTCGTGGTTCCGCAGTCAGGGCACCCTGGAGGCCTCCTTCGGGGATGGCACGGTCGTTGAGAAAAAGTGCGCCATCGGCAGTCAGGGTTATCACGATGGGCGCTTCCTTGCGATCCCCGACTTCTTTCGCTTTTGCCAGATTGACCGGAATCTGTCCGCTGCTGATAAAGGTGGCGGTGGTCAGCACGATGACCAACAGTACCAACATGACGTCCACGAGGGGGATGACGTTGATCTGGTCAATGTCTCGCTGCATGGTGTTCCTTATGTAGGGCGAGGATCTCGGCCACTTTTCGTCGGAGCACATTATTCATGACGACGCAGGGAATCGCGACCAGCAGCCCGACCGCTGTGGCTTTCAGTGCAAGGCTGAGCCCGATCATGATGGCATTGACGGCCATGGTGCCGGAGGTGCCCATCGTATGGAATGTGAGCATGATACCAAACACGGTGCCCAGCAAGCCAATATATGGGGCGTTCGCGGCCACCGTGCCAATGATCACCAGGCGTTTTGTCAGAGCCATTTCCAATCCCAGGCTGTTGGGGTACTGGGCGAGATCAACACGGCGGTAAAAGAGCCACCGCTCCACCGCGATGGCTACTGTCCAGACGCTGAGCGCCAATAGAAGTCCGATGATTCCGTAATCGACCACGTTTTGTAACGCGTTCATAGACGAGGCCTCACTTTCTCTGCCTGATTCACGGATCGGTGGGGTTAGCCCGCATTAATCATGGCGGTTCGTCGCGAAATCGTTGAGCTGCGTCGCGAGACCGGCGCGCGGAGCCTTGAGGACCCGATGCGTACTCGTGCAGTACGGTGAGCGTCCGAGGGGCGAGCCCGCCGGCCGAAGGCCCGTCGTAGCAGCAGATCGGCGATTGCAGCAGAAACGTTCATGAATCATGCGGGCCCGGAACCGTCGTGAGGGTCTATCAATGCCAGATCGAGAAAAAGCCTGTCAATGCTTTCGTGCGATCGGTCGAACCGACTGCGACGCCTAGCAGGATGCTGAAAAAGTCCGCCAGCTTCGTTCTCGCTTCGCTCAGAGGCTCAACGTACCGAAGCGTACGCCTCGCCTCTTCGCTCGCTGCGGCCTTGCTGGACGGCCTTTTTGAGCATCCTGCTGGGGTGTTCTCTCCTTGCCATAGACATGAGACATGCAGTCCCTCGAAGTCTACTGTGCAAAATGGTTTTTCGCATACTGCTAGCCGGTCGATTCCTCTCGCCGAAAGAGCACGGTATGGGTCGCCAAGACACGGAGTTCCACCGTCGTGCCGGCCTGATAGACGCTCGTGGAGCCTTGGCTGCTATGGACGATTTGACCGGAGGGGAGGCTGACGGTGTACAGATTCTCCGAACCGTGGAATTGGCGCGAGAGAACGCGCGACCGGGCGCCTTCCGTAGGGACGAGGTGAATGTCGTCCGGCCGAATCATGACGACCACGGCGGTGCCGTCCTTACACTCAATCGTGTCGGGAAACTCTCCCAGTTCGGTGTGGACCATGCCCTGGGACACGGTTCCAGGAATGAAGTCCGCCTGACCGACAAAGTCGGCCACGAAGGGTGTGGCCGGCATATGGTACATCATTTCCGGCGAATCGAATTGCTCCAAACGGCCTTGGTTGAGGACGGCGATCCGATCGGCCATGGCAAACGCTTCGTCATGGTCGTGTGTCACGAGCACGGTCGTCGTCTTTGTCCGGCGTAACAGGTCGTGTAACTCTTGGCGCATGCGTCCAGCCATGTCAGGGTCCAAATTACTGAACGGCTCGTCGAGCAGCAGCACGACGGGGTTCTGGACGAGGGCGCGAGCCAGNGCGACCCGCTGTTGCTGGCCGCCTGATAATTCATGNGGATACCGCCGCTCGAATCCCTCCAACCCTGTGAGACGCAGCATNTCCTGGACCCGCGCGGCGCGCTCACTCCGAGCGAGNTGGCGGAGCCCGAAGNCGATGTTGNCTTGAACACGCAAGTGGGGAAACAGCGCATANTCTTGAAAGACCATGCCGACGTGCCGGTTTTCTGTAGGCACCATCATGTCCGGGGACGACACGAGGTTGCCTGACAAGAAAATCTGGCCGGAGCGAACCGGTTCAAATCCGGCGATCGCCCGCAGAATCGTCGTCTTCCCGCAGCCTGAGGGGCCGAGCAGGCAGAGAATCTCTCCTTCCCTGGCGGCGAACGAAATTTCCTGGACCGCCGGACGGCCGGTTTCGTAGGCGCAGGAAACATAACGCAGTTCCAAGACCGAGGAGGCCGGTGAGTAGAGGTTGCCCTGGAGTGTGGTCGCCAGGAAGGGGGTTGGTGCGGTGGAATGGTCTGAGGTCACTGATTCAGGATCCTTCCTCTAATAGGCTGCAGAAAACCTATCGTCGCGCGCGAGACAAGCGGGACGAGCGAGACAGGCCAAACGAGATGGAAACTCAATCTGTTCACGTCGCGCTTTTCTCGCATCTCTCGCGCGTCACGCGCCAGGGCCTGAGGCGCTGGTTGACTTTTTCAGCATCCTGCTAGGCTGCGCGCCAATCTTTCGAGACTAACAAGGCCAATGCCGGGAGACTCAGTAAGACAATGAGGAGCGCGGAGGGAGCGGCGAGCTGAAAATACTCCTCGCTGGCTTCCATCCAGACGCGAATGGCCAGGGTGTCGAATCCTACCGGTCGCAGCAAGAGCGTCGCAGGTAATTCCTTCATTGTTTGCAGGAAGATCAAGACCCAGGCGACGACAAACCCGTTCCGAACGAGTGGCAGCGTCACCCGGCGCCAGGTAGCATGCATTCCAAGGCCAAGCGTGCGCGCGACCTCTTCCAGATTCGGCGAAATGTGCTGGAGCGCCGGCTCCAGCGACTGGAGCCCGGCCGGGAGAAAGTGGATCACGTAGGCCACGATGAGGATCAGCACCGAGCCATAGAACACCGGAGCCAGTTTGGTAAAGAGGACGAGGACGGCCAGTGCCGCCACCGGTCCTGGGAGCACGTAGCCGGCGTAGGCGGCTTGCAGGCAGCCCAGGTTCAGCATGGTCGGGCGGCGGCTGGCGAGGTAGGCGATCGGTAAGCCGATCAACACGCCGCCAGTGGCGGCACTGGCGGCCAGGATGGCGCTGTTCCAGACGAAACCGAAGAACCGGTTGTCGAGTATCGCTTGTGCTTCGGGCGACAGGCTCCATTGAATCAATAGCGAGGCTGGGAGTGCAAAGGCCGCGCCGACGATCAGCCCGAGGTAGCCGGTGACGGCAAGGGTGCCGAGCCATCCATAGCGATGCCGTTGCGGAGCCCGGTAGCGGCCGGTGGTTTGATAAAAACGGCTCCGTTGTCGGAACCACCGTTCCGTGATCAGGAAAATCAGCGCGAGCCCGACCAGCAAGAGGCTCAAGATGCTCGCGGCGGTATTGTCGGACCGTCCGGTCATCTGCTGGAACACGGCATAGGTGAGCGTCTGATAGCGAAGCAATGAAACCGCACCGAAGTCCGACACGACGTACAAGATGACGAGCGCGACTCCGGCGGCAATCGAGGGGCGCATCAGCGGCAGCGTCACGCGCCAGAGGGTCGAGAGACGGGAGACGCCGCTAGCCCGTGCCACCTCTTCGAACGACACGTTCATGCTGAGGAGGGCACTTCGGCTCAGGAGATAGACGAAGGGAAACGTATCCAACGCCATGACGAGCGTCGCACCTGAATAACTATGGGGAGAAAAGATTCTGGCCTGGGGACCGGCCATCAGTTGCCAGAGATGCTCGACGGGGCCGCCGAATCCCAATAGGTAGGAGTAGACATAGGCCAGCACGTACGTCGGCATCGCCAACGGAAGGACCAAGGCTCCTTCCCACAGCCTGCGACCGGGAAATTCCACGCGTGTGACCAGCCAGGCGGTCGAGACGCCCAAGATCAGCGTGATGACCGCCACGCTGGCAGCCAGCGAGATGGTGTTGAATAGCAGCTCGGGAATGCGGGTCGCCCACAAGCGGCCCCAGATGACCGGATCGGCCGAGAGGGCTTGCGCGGTGACATAGCCGAGCGGCAGCAGGATAATTCCGGCAGTCGCCAAGACGGCGAGTTGCAGCGGTGAAGCAAGTTGTTGGCGAATCGTGCTCACAGTGAGTTTCTTCGAACTACCGGAGACCCACTTGTTCGATCAGGGTGAGAGTCGGCTCGCGCAGTTCCGCCAGCTTGGCGAGGGGGACCAGCGCCGCGCGGAAACTTTTTCGCTCCACGAGCGCGGGGTCCGCCTTCACGTCCGGGTGGAGGGGGTACTCCTTGTCGAGATCCGCGAACAATTTCTGTCCCGCTTGGGCGACCAGGAATTCCACGAGCAACTTCGCGCTATCCAAATGTTTGGTCGACTTGACGATGCCGACACCGGCGACGTTCATGATCGCCCCCATGCCGCCCTCTTGCTGATCCGGCATCAACACGGCGATCGGTGCTTCTGGCTGAGCAGCCAGATGACGGTACACGTAGTAGTGATTCACGATACCCAGCGCGATTTGCCCCTTGGCGACGGCATCCACGATCTGCGAGCTTTTCTGGTAGACCTGGGTGTCCGCGTTGGTCTTGAGGCCTTGCAGGAATTGTCTGGTCTTCTCCTCGCCATAGGTGGCGCGTATGACCGACACGCCGGCTTGTAAATACTCACTGCCTGAATTTGGAATCGCAATCTTATCTTTCCATTTCGGATCGGCGAGGTCGAGGAGCGACTTCACTTGGTCCGGCTGCACCATCGTGCGGTTGTACACCACGATCCAGAATCTTCCGGAGAGCCCCACCCAGGCATTATCCGGTGCGCGAAACTGCGCCGGAATAGCTCGTTCAATTTCCCGCATATTCAATGGGTGGAGGAGGCCGGCTGACCGGGCCAGTTCCAAGCTGCCGGCGTCGTTAGTGATCAGGAGATCTGCCGACGTGCGATCGCCTTCAGCCTTCAGCCGATTGACCAATTCCGTCGTGCCGGATGACAACAGCTCGATTTGAATGCCGGTATTTGCGGTAAAGGCGTCGAGCACCGGCTTGATGAGGCGTTCAGAGCGGCCGGAGTAGATTATGAGTTTGTCAGCGGCCGGGGCGGAGGGTACGAAGAACCCAGCGACGAGACCGGTGGCGAAGAGCAGAAGGAGACCTGAGAGGAACGTCCGGCGCCATGTGGGCAGGGAGTATAGAAATACCATGAGCAGGTCCTTATGGAATTGAAATTGATAAGCTGTCTCAAAATTATACTAAAAAAAATGTGGTTCGTCAATGACGGCAGCGAGAACAGAGGCCGTAGAGTTCAAGTCGGTGGGTCTTGATGGTAAATCCGTTCCGGGTGGCCACTTCTTCCTGGAGTCGCTCAATTTCCTCGTTTTCAAATTCCACGATCTTCTCGCAGCCGGTACAGATGAGGTGATCGTGGTGGCCCTTGTGCGAGACGTTGTCGTATTTCGTCTGAGAGCCGAAATGCCGGGCTTGAGCGAGGCCGGCATCGCAGAACAGATTGAGGGTCCGGTAGATGGTCGCAAGTCCAAGATGAGGATCGGCCTTCGCCAGCTGGTGATACATGGCTTCCGCGGTAATGTGCTCTTGCCGGAGGAATGCGTTCAGAATCAATTCACGTTGGCGGGTGAGCTTGAGTTGATGCTTGCCCAGGTGCTCCTTCAGGGCCTCCATCTCCTTCACATGCTTATTTGTCATGACGGGCCTCCGTTGGGGTCTCATTAAAGACGAAACTGCCCAACTGGTCAAGGGGTGCCGCGCGCGAGTGACACAGAGGGAAGGAATTGACGAAGATCTCCGGCGTTGCCTATAGTGCGGTCTTCAAAAAGGCTGAATGAACGAGCAACTACCGGCATGCGGAAACCCAATCAGATTACGGTTGACCGGGCCCTCCTTCTCTATGTTCTGCATCGTGCGGAGCCCCATGGGCTGCTCAGCGATGTGAAGCTGCAGCAGCTGTGTTTTTTGTGCGAGCTGCAGATGTTCGGCAAGGGTTTTAAGGGCTTTCATTTTGAGTTTTTCCGCTTTGCCTATGGGGCATTCAGTAAGGATCTCGATAACGACCTGATGTCGCTGCGCCGGAAAGAACGGGTGGAGAACTTCACGCTGTCCGACCAGGCAGAGGAAGAGGTTATTCCGTTGCTGGAGAAAGGTATTGAGGGGGTTGAGACGAACGAGAAGGTCGCGGAGATTCTGAAGGCGGTGGTGACGGTCTATGGGCCTCAAGATAGCGGGTCTATCACCCAATCGGTCGAGTCAGTCGAATTGAGTGCCCCTCAGCAACCCGAGTTCAAGATCCCGATTCGCGACATTGTCTTTCACACGACACTCTTAGTGCCGTCTCGCATTGAGGTGCAGGCGGAGTTCACGTTGTCCGCCGCGAGCCTGGCCAGGCTCAATCAGGCGATGGGATACTGACACAGGCCAGGGGCCTGTGAATGTTGAATTCTGAATGTTGAATTTGCCTCAAGAACTCAGGACCCCGGAGCCGCCACTAGCCCCACGCCTCTCGCCTAGATCTTGTAGAGCTCGCCGTATTTTTTCTCAACATAAGTTAAGAACGGTTCAGGGTCGAGGCTCTTTCCCGTCACTCGTTGGGCGAGGTGATCCGGCGTGAACATCCTGCCCCAGCGATGAATCTTTTGTCCGAGCCAACGTTGTAGTGTCATCAGTTGTCCTGCCGCAATTTCATCCTCCATGTGAGGGATCTCCAGTTTGGCCTGCTCATAGAATTGAACGGAGTAGAGATTTCCGAGCGTGTACGTCGGGAAATAGCCGAAGGCGCCGAACGACCAGTGGACGTCTTGCAGCACGCCTTCTGCATCGTTCGAGGGGACGATGCCCAGGTATTCCTCCATTTTCAGGTTCCAGATCCCCGGCAAGTCCTCCGGGCGCGTCCGGCCTTCAATGAGGTCCTGCTCGATTTCGAATCGCAGCATGATGTGAAGATTGTAGGTGAGCTCATCGGCCTCGACCCGAATCAGCGACGGCTTCACGCGATTGATGGCCGCGTAGAATTGTTCCCCATCGAGGCCTCGCAATTGATGGTGAAAGGTTTGCTGCAGCATGGGGTAAAAGAAGCGCCAGAATGCGCGCGAGCGGCCCACGCAGTTTTCCCACATGCGCGATTGGCTTTCATGAATGCCGAGCGAGACTGAATCGCAAAGCGGCGTGCCGAAGTAGCGGGGATCCAGACCCTGCTCGTACAACCCATGGCCGCCTTCGTGGATACAACTGAACAGGCAGGATTGGAGATCGTGCTCGTGGACACGTGTCGTGACGCGCACATCCGTCGGATGGAATGACGTCGTGAAGGGGTGTGCTGACAGGTCGAGGCGGCCCCGTTCGAAGTCGTACCCCATGGCGATCAAGACCATCCGGCCAAACTCCAGTTGCCGCGCCTGATCGAAGGTGTGAAATAAAATCGTATCGTCGACCTGAACTGAACTCTGCTGAATTTTTTTGAGCAGCGGCACGAGACGCCCCTTGATCTGCGCGAACAACGGGCGCAATGCCGCGATGGTGGAGCCCGGCTCGTACACATCGAGTAAAGCATTGTATGGCGAGTCTCGGTAGCCGAGGTACTCGGCCTCCTCTCGCTTGAGCGACAGGACCGTGCGGAGATTTGGAAGAAATTGCGAGAAGGCCCGATATTCTTTTGCCTCGGCCCACACTTGCTGCGCCAGCGAACATTCCCGGCTGAGCGTCATGACAAAATCGGAGGGCAGCTTCTTCGCGCGGCTATAGTCACGCCACACTTCGCGGAGCAACGATCGAGCGGGCTCGTCCCAAGCATCTCCGGGGCTGTCACGAATCTCACCGGTCTCTGGATCGACCCAGGTGGCGAGCAATCGTTCAATGTCCGGCGAGATGAGCTTCTGGTGTGCGATGCCCTGGAGCGTCGAAATCTGCTCGGCGCGGGCTGCGCCCCCGCCGGCCGGCATGTGGGTTTCTTGATCCCACGAGAGGAGTGAGGCTGCGCTGTTAATGCGCTGGATCTCCAAGAGTCTGGTCGTCAAGTCTTCCACAGTCTTCAGGGTCTTCACAGTAGGGTGTCTCCTCCAGGAACTGTCATGCTATGATTGCGCCGATCTGCTGCCCGTCGTGTAGTGTACGCAACGAACCATCCGTTTTCAAACCAATGGGCGCTCAGCGCGATGAATAGACTCATATCTGCTGACATCGAGGCCTATGCCCAGGCCCACTCAATGCCGGAGTCGGACCTCTGTCGAGCGTTGCGGGAAGAGACCCGGCGGCGAATGGAGTCTCCCCAGATGATCGTCGGACCGCTCGAAGGGGCCTTTCTGAAGATGATGACACAGCTGGTGCAGGCGGCCAGCGTGTTGGAGATCGGCATGTTTACCGGTTACAGCGCGCTCTGTTTTGCAGAAGTCTTACCGGTGGATGGGACAGTGCTTACCTGCGAAGTCGATGAGGAGTCAACCGCTCTCGCGCGCCAGTATTTCGCGCGATCACCAGTCGGTAAGAAGATCGAGGTCCGCATGGGGCCGGCGCTCGATACGATGAGGCACCTCAAGGGACCGTTCGATCTGATCTTCATCGACGCCGACAAAGTCAACTATGTGAATTACTACCGGCGGGCGCTTGATCTTGTGTCGCCCCGTGGACTGATTCTCATTGATAATGTCCTGTGGGACGGAGATGTGCTGAAGCAACCGGCGCCGGATGAGAAGACGGCGGCCATTCAAGAACTGAATCGAGTGGTCGCAACTGATCCGCGTGTCACCGCGGTGCTCGTGACAGTCAGGGATGGGATTTTGGTGATCAGGCCACGGTCATGAACTTTACCCGCTTTATTCATGAGCGCTTCTGCTGCAATCGCGGATTTGCGGCTCTTGCGCGTGAAGCGTCGTTCGTGAAGCGTGAAGCGCAGGACGGAAAGAGTGTGTCTGTATCGTCGCATGCGAGATACGAGATACGCTTCACGAGGAACGCGCTTTCGGGCGATTTCGCAACGAACCGTCATGAATAATGTGGGTTAAATTGCTCGATGCCCGTCAACAAGGACAGTAGCCACTGCCTATGACACCTCAGGCAAGCCGTCTGGCCCATGGTGCGATCATCGCTGCCGCTGTGCTGTGGGGTGGGTCGATCGTGGCCCAGAAGCTGGCCCTCAGTGGATTCTCCGTTGTTGAAGCCTCGGTCCTGCGGGACATCGGCGGGCTGGCGATCCTCTTGCTCACATGGTGGTGGCAGGAAGGCACCTTGGCCAAGCTGACCAAGGCGGATGTACGCATGCTGGGACTGCTCGGGCTCGGCGTGTTGGGCAACCACCTATTCATTCT
>SPAX01000078.1 GCA_005239475.1 Nitrospira sp.
AGCATGGGTGGATTATCCCGACCTTCACGGCACTGACGCAGATCGGGCAGTGGCTGCTCAATGTCGTGGCGATTCTGCTGTTTCTAGCTCTGGGTGTGGCGGTTATCAATCGGATGGCGAGTCGTGGGTTTGTGGGATCGAACGTGATCGTCATTCCCTGCGTCGCGCTCCTGTTGCTCCTCACGGTGGGATTCTTGTTGATCCCGCCTGCCTTCCTGGGGTCTGCAATATATAATTTCGTGGCGTTGGTCGCGTTGATCTGCCTGATGGTGGAATACCTCTCCACGCACACCGAATGGTCGCATCGCGCCATGGGCATTACCTATCTCCTGGGGATCGGGGGCTGGTTGTATTACCAGATCGTGTCCACCATCTATAGTTTTATCGGAACCGTGGCGGCCCCGCCTTTCGTGTACGAAGCTCATCGCGGGGGTGAAGGGCTCCTGGTCTTGTCCAGCATGCTGGTGATGTGGGCTTATGGGCGGGGTGTCTCATTTCGGACGCGCAATCAGCGACAACGCCGACGTGCCATCTGGTTTTGGGTGACCGCCGTATCCGTGTTTACTTCAATGTTGTTCTTGGATTATCTGCTCAATCGGTATGACCCTGGGATGGCCAATAGCATTCGTAAGGCGGCAGACGGCATCGGGTGGATTTTTCAGTTCGGCATGGGCTACACGTTTTTTCTCCCGTTTGCGCTCTACATGGCGGGTTTGTTGTGCTGGTCGTACACGGTCATTAAGTTACTCACCATGGGGCGACTCGCCGGGTATGGGATTGGATTGATGTTTATCGCGGGGTATGCGCTCCTGTATTCTAATCTGACGCTCATGGTGGTGCTCGGCGCCATGCTCTTGACCATGGACCGGCACCGGCGTGACGCGACGGATTCGGCACCGGCGACGAACGCTCCCATGATCAGCACGCCCAATTCATTGGTGAGTGGACATACTTCACGGACATTTTACTACAGGGAATCGTATGAACGAACCAACCACTTCTGCTCCTGACCAAAGCCAGACCATCGTCGATCCCGGGGATCAGCCGCTGAACCCCGACGAAGAAATCGCCGAGATTGAAAAGCTCTTGGCGGCCGAGCCTGACGATTTCCAGGCCCGCTGCCGATTAGGCGAGTTGTATTTCAGCAAAGGCCGGATGGATGATGCGCTTGTTGAGGTCAAGAAATCGATTGAGATGGCGGAGGGGCTCCGCGCAGAGATGAATCGGTCGCTCGCGATGTACTATTCGAATTTAGGTACGATCTACGCGACGAAGGCCATGACGGATGAAGCGGAAACCGAGTTCAAGCATGCGCTCGACGTATTTCCCCACGATGTCCTGGCGCTCTTCAATCTTGGGCGGGTCTATACCGACAAAAAGAAGTTCATGGAAGCCAAGGATTATTACGAGCGCCTCGTGGAAATCACGCCGGACGATCCCATGGCTTGGTACAATCTCGCTGGGGTCTATGTCGAACTCGACAATCCCCAGGTTTCGGACTACAACACTATCGACATGGCCATCCAATGCTATATCCGCACGCTCGAATTGGACCCGAAGCATCTGGAGGGCAGTTTCAAGCTGATGGAGTTGGCGTTGAATCATAAGAAGACCGATCTTGCTATCAAGGTCATGGAAGATGCCGTCGAACAGAATCCCGAGGAGCCGCTGGCCTATTACAACTTGATCAGCGTCTACGACAAGGCGAAGATGTTTGAACAGGCCGAGCAGGCGCGAAAGCGGTTAAAGGAACGATTTTCCAGACGGGCGAAAGAGAGCAGTGCATCCTGATTGACCCATTCATACGGAGGTACACACCATGTTTGGGAGTCTTGGTTTTACAGAGTTGATCCTGATCCTCTTTATCGTGCTGATCATCTTCGGTGCGGGAAAATTGCCGCAGTTGGGGGAAGGGGTGGGCAAGGCGATCAAGGGCTTCAAGAAGTCCGTGCATGAGGCGGACGTGATTGAAGCCGAAGCTCAAGCGGCCCAACAGCAGATGACAGCCGATCCACAGCAAGCGATTCCGAATCCCTCGGTGCAAGCACCGGTTTCCGTGGAACAGCCAGCCGCGCCGGTTCACTCAGCTTCACGCGGCTAATCAGCCGGGATAGGGCCACAGGCATATGGAAACCGAGCTTCAGCTCGCGACTGGCTATATCGAAACCTTCGCAGGTAACGGCAAGGCTCGGAGCACCGGCGATGGAAAACGGGCGGTCAAGTCCGGGATTCCACTGCCCCATCACGCCGCGCTCGACAAGGATGAGACCTGGTTCTATTTTGCCGAGTCCGGGTCCGATCGTATTCGGCGGGTCAATCTCTTGGAAGGCACACTCCATAATTTCGCCGGCATCGGCGAAACCTGCTATAGCGGCGACGAAGGCCCCTGTGGAGAAGCCGGGCTCTATTTGCCGCTCGACGTCGCGTTTGACTCCCACAACGACCTGTATACCTGCGATTCAGGCAGTAACCGCATCCGGAAAGTGGACCATGCGACCGGCATTATCACCACGATCATCGGCACCGGGCAGCATGGGTTCAACGGAGATGGTCCGGCTCGCGAGGTCAATCTCACCTGGCCGTCCGCAATCGCCTTCGATCCCAACGATGTGATGTACATCGCCGACACCCAGGCGCATCGAATCCGTCGCTACGATCCTCGGACAGGCATGGTGACGACCGTGGCCGGGACCTGGACGGCCGAGGACGAGGCCCGTGAGCAACCCCTCGTTGCGCGGAATTTGGTCGTGCTCTCCGGCGATGCCATCGGCATCGATTTCAGCGACGACCATGGCTGGCTTATGCCGGTCTGTTCAGACGGACTGGACATGTCCATGTATCTTGATGATGGAAAGCCCGCGCTCGAGGCCCGCCTCTATGATGTCGTCGGGCTCACGGTGAACGGGAAAGGCGATATTATTTTCGTCGATAAGGGCAGTAACCGCGTACGCAGCATCGATCACCGCAGTGGCATTATCTCGACAGTGGCCGGCGTGTGCCGGTACGGCTACGACGGTGACGACAAGCCGGCGATCAGAGCCATGCTCCATGCGCCGGAAGCCGTGGTGGTCGACCAACAGGATAATCTCTACATCTCCGACACGATGAACCACCGCGTGCGCAAGGTGGACATTGCGACCGGCTTGATCACGACGGTGGCGGGCAACGGCGACAGCGGTTACGAAGACAAGAATATGGGTGGCTGCGGCGCTGCGCGTTTCGTGGCGAAGGAATCGGCAGGGACCGTGAAGCATGGAGACGGTCTCCTCGGAGTGGAGGCCGTCGTCAACTCTCCAGTCGGACTTTCACTGGACTCCCAGGGGTATCTCTACATCTGCGAACGGGGCGAAAACAAAATTCGCCGCGTGAAACTCTGGTAGGAATTCGCTTGCAGGCGGAGAAGCCCACATTATTCACGGGGGATCGTGACGAAACCGCCGAGACGGCAAGCGAGACGGGCGTGCGGAGCCGTGAGGCGGGGTAACACCCGCCTGGGAGTTCCGAAGGGGGTGTACCCCCTTCGTGGGGATTCTACAAGGGGGCCGGCCCCCTTGTAAGAGTGGGCGAGGCGGGCTTCAGGGCCGAGCCCGCTAGGGAGGGAGGCATACTTGACACAGTATGTTGACCGACCGAGCGGCGAGCCCGCCCGCCGTCAGGCTTGTCGTAGCGACGTATCGGCGGTTGCAGTAGAAGCCTTCGTGAATTATGCGGGCTAGTCTCGCCCGGGCTTTGTGATACCCTGAGCTCATCACGATGCGCTCGCGTCGGTCACCTGAGGGCCTTGCATAGTGCGTACGACGACGAAGATTTTTTCCCGCCCGTTACTTCTCCTGTTCCTCTTCATTCTGGTTGTGGCCGGTGTCTTAGTAGGCTTCGGTGTGCCTCTCGTCAGTTCCGAGGGGATGATTATTCGCGCGCGCCTCGTCGAGGGGGAACTGCCGGTTGGGCCAGAGGATGTCGCCTGGGACAAGGTCTCGCCGATGACTCTTCCATTGAGCGGTCAGGTGATTACCAGGCCGGTTTGGCCTGAGCCGACCGCCCGGGCCTTGACGGTGCGGTCGCTCCACAATGGGACCGAGATCTCGTTTCTGCTTGAATGGCAGGACAACACGAAGAACGACCGTCTGACGCCGGGGACTTTTCGCGACGGCGTCGCGATCGGACTGCCGCTCGGCGATGCTCCCGCATTTTTCTGCATGGGCCAACTCGATCACTACATCAATATCTGGCATTGGAAGGCCGATTGGCAGAGCGATATCGATCGCCGTGCCGCCAAAACTTCCGAGAAAGCCCGCGACGGCGTGCGGACGTTTGAAGTTATTCCACGCCGGGTCTCCTCTGTCGAGGACCTTATCGGCGGGGGCTTTAGTACCCTGACGACCAAAGAGAAACAGGGCCGAGTCCAGGGGAAGGCTGTGTGGAAAGAGGGAGTGTGGCATGTCGTCATGCGCCGGCCCTTGGTGAGCGAAGAGCAAGAGAACGAAGCCAAGCTGATTCCCGGCCGGGTGCAAACCGTGTCGTTTGCCGTGTGGAACGGTGAGAACAAAGAGCGAAACGGGCAGAAAGCCGTCGCGCCCTGGTTTCAGCTAGTGATCGACCCAGTTGCGAAGTCTTAACGGGCTGCTGAAAAAGTCCGCCAGCTTCGTTCTCGCATCGTTCAGACCCTCAACGTACCCAGAGGGTACGCCTCGGGCCTTCACTCGCTGCGGCCTTGCTGGACGGCCTTTTTGAGCATACTGGGGAAGTGTTTTCTCACAGCCTGCTAGCTTCGTAATGAGTGACAGTACCTGTGTGGACGAGAGGCACGGACGTTGGAGGATACTCGAATCAGTTCAGTCAGTGCTCAACCAAAGGCCCTTCGGAGTGGAAGGGCCTTTGTCTTGTGTGTCAGCCTGTGCATGGGAGCCCTGGCTGGTCTCGCGCCTACGCCGGTGAGTGCGACCGATCAGGAATCGATGACTGTGGATGAAGCCGGGCGATTAGGTGAAGAGTTCGGCGTGATCGTCGGAGACGTGGACGAGGACATCAAAAAAGAATTGAAACTCGAACGGGCACAGGGCGTCGCGGTGTTCGAAGTGATCGGAAGCTCGCGCGCCGACTATGCGGGCATCAAGGTCCGATCCATCATCAAAGAAATCGACAAGACCGAGATCAGAAACATGATTGATTTTGGGAGAGCGATCAAGCGAGGGATGAAAGAGTGTAACTTCACCGTCGGCACCTATGAGCCGGCTGATCCAGTCGATCCGGTCGGGTGGGGGGTGAATTTTCATTTCGTCGGATGCAAACGGGATTGATGATGTCACGATTCATCCGGCACACACCGAGAATCGTCACCGGCTTCTTCCTCGTGCTGATCGTAGGCGGCATCGGCCTGTATCATGGCCGCGCCATTGCGCAGAAGGCAGAGGCTCCGGCCGACTGGGTGGCGGAAATTGAAAAGATTTTTATTCGATCGGAAGACTGCAAGCAATGCCACGATCGGCATTATGAAGAGTGGAAAGGCGTGCGCGAGCAGACGCCGGACCTCAAGACCTTCGGCCGGGTCGATGCGGCTCTTTTGCATGGTACGTCGCTGGAGTCACCGGTGTTCCGCACGGTATTGGGCGTCTGGCTGCAGACTAATCCGACGACCGACGAGCGCCGCCGCTGTCTCGCCTGTCATGTGCCGTCGACTACCGTGTTCCCCCAACATACCGAGAAGATTGTGGCCCAGGTGCTGTCCGGCAAAGCGCAAGTGGAAGGCATCGGTTGCGCCTCCTGCCATTTGATCAAGCAGGTCGAGCAGACACCGAACTCTCCTCCCTCGTTCAAGATCGAGCCGGGCAAGATGATCTATGGGCCCTATGCGGATCCGGAGGAAAATCTCGTCCATCCTGCAACCCAGTCCGCGCTGTTCCGTGGCGCGAACTATTGCGCTTCGTGCCACTTCGATAAGGTCAAGGATGTGACGCAGAAAGATCTGGCCGGAGAGATCTTGCAGGGGACGATTTGCCAAGACTGCCACATGGAGCCCTCGACCGGCAGTTCCACTTCGAAACGCGGCGCCATGACGCGCGCAATCGGTCGGCACTGGTTCCGTGGGGTGGTGGTTCCCGGCACCCTCATCAAGAATCGAAACCTACAGGCTGAATGGATGCCCCGCGTGGATCTCGAGACCACCACGTCGGCCTCTGCGGTGGAGGGGACAGCGTTGGTAAGAATCGGCAGCCTCCCCCACAGTTTTCCTGACGGCGACCCGGTGCTCAAGCAGTTCTATCTGATCCTTACCACCAAGGATGCGCAGGGCAAGGTGCTGAAGGAAGAGACCAAGCAGTTTGGCTTGCCCTACGACAAAATTCTCCGGGGCCCGATTCCTGATCCCTTCATCAAGGGGGGTCATACACGAAAAGTCCCCTTCTCCCTTGCAATCCCGTCCGGCTCAACTGCCGCGTCGATTGAAGCGGTGTTAAACTATGCGTTGATTCCGACGCCTGAACCGGCGCTTAAGGAGAAATATCTCGCCACCTTGGTGACCGACAAAGAGCGGGAGAACGCGAAGATGATTTTCGATGAGTATACGCAGCCTCGCCTCTTGACCTACCGGGTCAAGACACTCTAACAGGATGCTGAACAAGCCCACCAACGGCGTTCTCGCTTCGGTTCCAGGAACCGTGAAACGTGAGGCGTGAAACGTGAAACGCGGGTCGATCTCGGAGCTGCGGCCTTGCATGGGATAAGGCGCGTCCTTGGGCGAAGAGGCTGGCTTGGCAGACTCAGGACGGGCGGGTGAAGTAGCCGCTAGCCCGCATTATTCATGACGGTTCGTGGCGAAATCGTGCAGTCGCCATGCGAGCTCGCCTGCCTGGACGCAACGCCCGACGCGTCCAGACTTGTCGCAGCGGCGAATCCGCGATTGCAGCAGAAGCGTACATGAATAATGCGGGCTAGGGTTGGGCGGGTGAGAAGTCTGGCCATTTTGAGCATCCTGCGAGTCGTTCTTGCGCCATCACTATTCGCAAGATCACAGTGGATTTGGAGCACAAACTGAGTTTCTCCGTAACCTGCTAAGCCGTCGAAGCAGAAGGACCAGTAGGATGGTGCAAGACTCGATCGGTGTGAAGATCGGAATCGGCTCGGTGATCGTGGTGGTGGCGTTGCTCCTTTCACACTGGCTCGACAGCAGTACCTTCGCGCAAGAGACAGGCAAGTCTCAGAGCACCATCGAAAAGGCCTTTCCGGGCTCCAGTAAATGCAAACGTTGCCATGAGCGTGTGTTTGAAGAGTGGGAAACCTCTCCGCTCTCGCGTTCGATCCATTCCCCGGCCTTCCGCGCCTCGCTCGATGCTTTCTTGGCTTCCCCGGAAGGCAAAGACAAAGCCCTGTGTTTCCGTTGCCATGCGCCGCACGTGCGCGAATTCCCCGATCAGGCCCAGCTCTTCATCGATCAGGCCAAGGCCGGTGACCCTTCTCTGGATGGAGTGGCCTGCGCGCAATGCCATTTGATCAAACAGGTCGATCGGACGAAACAACCACCGGAGCCCAAGTACGAACTCGGGAGCAAGACGCTCTACGGCCCCTATAAGGATTTCGTTCAGAACCTCGCCCACCAGTCGATGGAGCTGGGGCTGTTTCAAAAGTCCGATCTCTGCCTCAATTGCCACCAGTCGGTCCCCTCGGCTGCCAATTTAGGCAAGACCAACGATCTGTTGGGCAACTGGGATCAGAGCAAGGCGGTGAAGTCAGGCAAAGAGTGCCAGACTTGCCACATGCCGGAGCAAATCGGCGAGTCCGCGAACGGGGAGAAGAAGCGCAAGGTGGCGAACCATACGTTCCCAGGACGGATTGGAAAACTCCGCCAGGAAGCGGCCAAGCTGGAGGTGCAGACCAAAATAGAGGGCGAGAAAACCACGGTCACGGTGAAGGTGCAGAGTCTCGTCCCGCACAATCTGCCTGCCACCCATCCGGCCTGGGCAACCGTGGCGTTGGACCTGCATATCAAGGGGAAGAATCTGAAGACCGTCTTTACCGACAAGCGGGTCTATGGCAGGGTCTATCAGGATGCCAAGGGCCAGAAGACGAGCTTCGACTTTGAGGCGGTCAAAGTCCTTGAAGATACGGTCTTGAAGCCGGAAGAACTGCGGGTCGAGACCTTTACCTTCCTCACGCCGAAAGACACCAAGACGTTCGATGTTGAGGTGACCCTCAACTACGCGGCGATCATCGGCCCTGGCCCATTTCTGCAGCGTGTCGAAGCAGAGTCCACCAAGGGAGCACAAGACCCGGTTTTCCAGCCGATCGAGATCGTCAAGTACGCTGAGAATATCTCGGTCAAATAGGCGCCCTGGCGAGAGGCAAGTGGCGAATGGCAAGTGGCCGAAGGTCATGAGACAGGTTTGCCCCTAGCCTCTAGCCCTGGTTATTAGTCGGAGATGATGCTGGAGCCTGGAGACTTCATCTTAAAGATCTGAAGGGCGTTGTACATGCCCTTGGCAGGGTGGTTGAGGATGAGGCGGGAATTGGTAATGTGCGTATCGATCAGTTCGTATTGCCCACCACTGAAATAGACGTCGCAGTCATCGATCGCGCAGTTCTTGTAGACGTGGTTGTCGAGCGACAGCTGCACCTTGCTGAACTGCTGTCCCTCTATCAAAATATAATTCGGAGCCACGCTCATGGTCAGTTCCTCCGCCGCGCACTATAACAAAGTTGGCCACCGCCGTAAACCTGTCGCTTTTGAAGGCTAGATGAGCCAGGTCCATTAACCTCTATGGAACTCGCAACGCGACTGAGTGGAATATCCAGGCACTCACGATAAGTCGAAATTGGTTCAAACCCACACTTTCATGGTTGTCGATAAAGACATAGGGGTAGTCGTTCAGCTCGCGAATCGCGATACGGGGGGTCTTTCCGCTCACTCATATCCGTGCGCACGATCCTGAAGCGACCGTAGTGATTTATCCGTCAGATCACTTCATTCACCTACATGGGAAAATTATCGAAGATTGTCTCGCGACTACTCGGGCGCCAACGCTTTTCGATCAATTCCTTAAATCGCTCCAGATTTCCCTGGACGCGCAAAGACACTTCTCCCAATGCATCTCCTGCATTTTCGACGAAACCCTGAGGGTCATACTCTAATTGCAGCCGGACCTTTGACCGGGCATCCGAGAGTCGATGAAATGTCACGTCCCATCCCTTGATGACGCTGCCTCGACTCGTCCACGCGAGACGCTGGTCTGCTGTCTGCTCGGTGATCTCCGTATCCCACTCTTTGTCCTGGCCTGCGATCTCTGCTTTCCAATGAAACCGTTTGACATCCAGCCGTTTGACTTCATTCACACCTTCCATGAACTGGGGAAATTCCTCAAAGTGTGTCCATTGAGCGTAGGCGGTATACTCAGGCACGTTGACTTCAATGGATTTCTCAATGGTCGACATGTTGTTCCTCCTTTACGTAATTTTGGGTGAGTCGGTGGGTATAGACCTATGATTGAATGCCAAGGTCTGGATGGCAATGTCGGCCAGGATGACCAGAAGTGAACGGTGGGATGAGCACATGCAGTGGTCATCTCGAGGATTCTCCGACAAATGGCTACTTCCCATACGTAACCTTCATCGATTCAAATTGATTGGACATGCCCAGTTGGGAAAAGTCAGGAATGAGCTGGCCCGAAGCGAAGGCGGTCTTCGTGCCTGTACAATCCTTATCCTAACAAGCAAGCACCATCGCGCTTGGTCCCATAGTGACATTTTGGATATCATTGTTCCAGTCCAGACCACTGAGATTTTTCAGAGAGGCATACGCTTTTGGGGCCCTCAACTTTGACATGAGGGTCATCGGCATCGTACTTGGTGTCATCGAACACCTCGATCCAATAATTCTTATCGACCATCTTCATCTCCATATCCGTGGCCTCACCAGACAGTGCTCTGATGGCGATTGCCCTTCCCCCGGTTTACTGGACACTGCTGGTTGCCTGCGCCCGCCCGCTGTTCGAACTCCACGGAGCTGAGATAGCCCAAGGTGGAATGTCGGCGGGACCGATTAGAAAACCCCCTCTAGATATTCAAAGATCTCCATACGAGCTTCCTGCCTGGTATGACACGGGCGACTGCGCATGAGCTCGGTTTTCAGGGTAGCGAAAACCGAGCCATAAACCGCTGGTCTAGCAAGAGTACATTCGTTCAATATTGAGCGAGATGGCCCTGTCTTTTATCTTGATCCTCTCTCGTCATCTGTATAGAATAGCCCACCTTTTCGGGTAGTTAGCTGTAAGACTCAACCTGCACTGCCTCGCGGTTTCCCCCCCACACGTACTGTTGATGGGTTGAAGCCATGGGGAGCCGTGTGACATAAGAGCCCCTCAACTCATTTGGAGGAAAGTACTGTGAGCGACTCAGTCATCATTACCTTTGCGTTGGTAGCGGCGGTGACCGGCATTGCCTACGGCCTGTACCTGGCCATGTGGGTGTTCAAACTCGACGCCGGCAACCCGAAGATGCAGGAAATTGCGAAGGCTATCCAGGAAGGCGCGAGCGCCTACTTGAATCGCCAGTACCGGACCGTCGGCGTCGTCGCCGCAGTGTTGTTCGCCATCTTGTGGGGGGCAGGGGCTATCTCCGATAAATTCGGCTTACTGACCGCGGTCGGATTCTTGATCGGCGCCGGCGCGTCGTCGCTGGCCGGGTATGTGGGTATGGTCATCGCGGTGCGGGCGAACGTGCGGACGGCGCAGGCCGCTCATAACGGGATGAATGCAGCGCTGACCGTGGCGTTTCGTGGCGGCGCGGTGACGGGGCTCTTGTTGATCGGCTTGGGCCTGTTGGCCATTACCACCTTCTACACGGTGGCATCGCAGTTCGCGGGGCAGGAGAAAGCGATCCATGCGTTGCTGAGTCTAGGGTTCGGCGGGAGCTTGATCTCGGTGTTTGCCCGTGTGGGCGGTGGTATCTATACGAAAGCGGCGGACGTCGGTGCAGACCTCGTCGGGAAAGTCGAGGCGGGGATTCCGGAGGACGACCCTCGCAACCCGGCAGTCATCGCGGACAACGTGGGCGACAATGTCGGCGACTGCGCCGGTATGGCCGCGGACCTCTTCGAGACCTACGCGGTAACGACAGTGGCGGCGATGGTCTTGGCCTTCACGCTGTTCAAGGGAGTCAGCGCCCCGATTCTGTATCCCCTCGCCCTCGGGGGCGTCACGATCTTCGCAACGATCATCGGTATTTTCTTTGTGAAGGTGAGCCAGGGCGGCGAGATCATGCCGGCGCTCTACAAGGGCTTGTTTGTGGCGGGCGGCATTGCCGCGTTGGCGTTCTATCCTGTGACGACCACGATCATGGATGGTGTGGGTGGCGTGAGTGGAGTGAGCTACTACCTCGCGGCGTTGATCGGTTTGGCTGTGACACTTGCCCTCGTGTTTATTACCGATTACTACACCTCTAAGAGCTATGCGCCGGTGAAGGCGATTGCCAAGGCCAGTGAAACGGGCCATGCGACAAATATCATCGCTGGACTGGCGGTTGGGATGGAGTCTACAGCCTGGCCGGTGGTGGTGATCGGGGGCGCGATTCTTTCGAGCTACTGGATCTGCGGCGGCGCGGCATCGGGCGGTTTGTACGGCGTGGCCGTTGCGGCAGTGTCGATGTTGTCGATGGCCGGTATTGTGGTGGCGATTGATGCGTTCGGTCCGATCACAGACAATGCAGGTGGTATTGCGGAGATGGCGCACCTCGGCAAAGAGGTGCGAGATATTACCGATCCATTGGATGCGGTCGGTAACACGACGAAAGCGGTGACCAAGGGCTATGCGATCGGATCGGCTGGTCTCGCAGCGGTGGTCCTGTTCGCCGAATATGCACGTGAGGTGGCAAAAGGGAGCGGGACGAGCACGTTCGACCTCTCCAATCCTTCCGTCCTGGTCGGCCTCTTCTTGGGCGGGATGCTGCCCTTTATCTTCGGGGCCCTCTGTATGAAAGCGGTGGGCGAGGCAGCCGGCCTCGTGGTGGAAGAGGTGCGCAGACAGTTCCGGACGATCAAAGGGATCATGGAGGGAACGGGCAAGCCGGAGTACGGGACGTGCGTGGATATCGTGACGCAGGCGGCGATCAAGAAGATGATGGTGCCGGGATTGATCCCGGTCGTCTCGCCGATTCTAGTCGGCGTGATCCTGGGGCCGCAGGCACTGGGCGGCATGCTCGTCGGCAGTATTGTCACCGGTCTGTTCGTTGCCATCTCGATGACGAGCGGCGGGGGAGCCTGGGATAACGCCAAGAAGTATATTGAAGAGCAGGGCAAGAAGGGGACGGATACCCACAAGGCAGCGGTGACGGGCGATACGGTCGGCGATCCCTATAAGGATACGGCTGGCCCGGCGATCAACCCGATGATTAAGGTCATCAACATCGTGGCGTTGCTGATTGTATCGCTGATCGTATGACAGCGCGAATTGTTGAGCGTATTTCATTTTCTCGCGGGACTTGCGAGACGCGCGAGAAATGCGAGACTGGGCGGACGATTCATCTGATCGAGTCGCGCCTGTCGCGCACATCTCGCTTGCCACGCTGACGATTAACGTACGGCGTTTCACGGTTTCTGCCTTGGCTTGACGGCTGAATTGACCCTGGAGTAAGGTGATTGCAAGGGATTACGCTGGTGGCTGATCCACGAGAGTTTCCCAGAATCACGGGAGGTGCTCGGATGGAGAAACAAGAGCGCAAGCAGGAACCCAGGCGAGAGCCTCAGGGGAAGGAAGAGGTCAAGGCCAATCCGAAGGTTATCGAAGCCGGACACTCCGGTGCTTAGCAGGATCTTGAAATAGTCCGCCAGTGCCACAGATCGTGACGCGTGAAGCGCGGGACGTGCGAGAAAGGCGCGATCTAAGGTTCGAAGTTCTTGGTTCGAAGTTCAGAAAACCTCGAATCTCGAACTTCGGACTTCGAACCCTCGTCCGTTGTGCTAGTCTCGCGCGGCTATCCTGCGGGAGTGTACTTCGGTTTGACAACGCAGGGCCGAG